>JAOUDR010000310.1 GCA_029859185.1 Gemmatimonadota bacterium | reverse complement strand
GCGAGCTGCAGCGCGACCGGCGAGCAGAAACCGTCCAGGGGACGGCGCTTGATGGCGTCGCGCACCGGAGTTGGCGGCTCCGGCTCCCCGCCGGCCCCTACCTGCTGCGCGCGGAGGCCTACCTCCCCACACTCGATCGGGGCGCCCGGGGCATGGAGACGCTCACGGTCCGCGACTACCCGACCGGGGCCGTGGCGCTGTCGGATGTGCTCGCGGCTGGCCGGATCCAGCCGCGCGACTCCCTCGCTCGGCGCTGGAGCGATTTCTTCATCGAGCCGAACGGCGGCCGCTTCGTGCCGGGTGATTCGGTCGCCCTGCTATGGGAGATCTACGATCTGGCCGCCGACTCGAACGGCTTGGCGCATTTCGACGTGCAGCTCCGCCTCACCGTGGACGCGATCGAACGGCGATCTTTCGCCGCCCAGATCGTCGGTGGGGTGAGTGACGCGATGGGCCTGTCCGCGGTCGGCGACGATCAGGTCGCCCTCGACTACGACCGGCGTGCCGCCGTCGGCCCGAACGGGACCGTTGTCGAGTTCGTGACCGTCGAACTCCGGGATGCCCCCGAGGGGCGCTACACGATCGAAGTCTTGGTCCGCGACCGTCTGACGGGAGCAATGGCGCGCCGGGAGCGCGTGATGCTGGTGAACCGCTCCCCCCCGGCCCGCCACATGGAGTACACGACTTTCCGGTGAGGACGCTAGCTTTGCTCCCCATGCGATACCAGCTCGGTCCCGCCGCCGCGCTCGCGGCGCTGTGCGCCTACGGATCTCCCGCCGCGGCCCAGGTGACGTGCGGGGACAGCCTGCTCGCCCGCGGCGACACCGCCGGCGCCATCGCCGACTGCGAGGCCCTCGCCGTCGGTCCGCCGGAGAGCGCCGAGGGGCGCTTCCTGGCGGGACGACTGCTGCTCACCCGATTCCTCGCCGGGGGGGAGAGCGACGCGGACCGGGATCGGGCGGAGCGCCACTTCCGCCGGGCCGCGGAGCTTGCCCCCGACAGCGCCCGGTACGTCCTGGGGCTCGCCGAGATCGCGCGGACCAAGACCAGCGTGTTCGAACGCACCCGGGTGGACGACCTCGTGGACCAGGCGCTCGCGCTGGCCCGCGAACACGGGTCCGGGGACCTGGCGGAGATCGAGTTCCGCGCCGCAGTAGTGGATTGGGAACAGTACGAACAGCTCGCCCACCGCTACATGTTCTTCGGCGACGCAACGGCGGTCGACCCGTACGTCATGATGAACGAGTGGAAGGACGTCGAGTGGTTCTTCGGCTCGCAGGTGCGGCCGCTGACCGACGATCCCGGCGGCAGCGACCGCCACACCGCCGAGGAGCACCTCCGCGCGGCGCTCGCCGCGGATCCGCGCCACGTCGGTGCTGCGGGGCTCCTGGCCGTGCTGCTCCTCGAAGAGGACCGCACCGCCGAGGCCGTCGAGCTCGGGCAGGCGCTCGTCCGGGCCGCGCCCGACAGCGGGCGGGCATGGGCCATCCTCGGCATGGCCCGGGCTCGCGAGGAGCGGTGGGGCGCCGCGCAGGCCGCCTTCGATACCGCACTCGTGCGGATGCGGGCCGGTGATGCGGCGCCGTACATGAACCTGGGCCTCATCCTGAAGTCGATCGACCAGGTGCGTTTCGGGGAGATGACCCCGCGCCAGCAGCAGGCGCTCAACCAGCTCTACTGGACGGTGAGCCAGCCGCTGTTCATCACCGACGTGAACGAGGCGAAGGTCGAGTTCTTCACCCGGCTCACCTACGTCATCCACCGCTGGAGCGATCCCTTCCGCCTCGCCCCAGGCTACGACACCGACCGTGGCCAGGTCTACCTCCGATGGGGACCGCCGGACATCTGGGCCTCCTTCGGGCGCGGCGCGCAGAGCCAATGGGACGCAGTGAGCAGTCTCGAAGGCGAACGCAACACGATCCTCTGGGTGTACAACGCGTCCCAGCTACGGTTCGCGTTCGCGATGACACCAGGCTTCGGACGGACGACCTTCTCGGGCGATTTCCGGACGTTCTACAACGAGGCCCGGAACCTCTTTCCGATCCGGTTCGACAACGTCCCCGCCGTCGCGGAGATGGACACAATCCTCGTCCAGTTTGCCCAGTTCCGGGGCGAGGGCGTGGAGAGCACCGAGTTGGGCGTTTTCGCCTTCATGCCGATCGGCCGAATGGCGCGCGGGGTCGAAGCGGGTGACCTCCAGCTCGAGACCGCGGCCATGGTGCGCGACGGCCGGATGGCCGACGTCCAACGCGACCGACGCGACGAGACCATCCAGGGCGGGGATTCGCTGCAAGTCGAGCGGCGCAGCTTCCGCTTCGAAGTCCAACCACAGGATTATCTCCTCCGCGTGGAGGCGCGCCTGCCCGGGGCCGGGCGCGCGGCCCGGAGTACGTCGTCGCTCTCCGTGCGCGCGTACGGGACCGACACACTCGCGCTGTCGGACCTCCTGGTGGCCGAGCGGGTGGCACCGCGGGATTCCACGTTTGATCACTGGAGCGACTTCTTCCTGCTCCCGAGCGCCGGGCGGTTCCTTCCCGATGACCCGGTCGGATTGCTCTGGGAGATCTACAACCTCGTCCCGGACAGTCTCGGGATTGCCCGGTACACGGTGGACGTGCAGTTCACCGTCCGCAACATCGAACGCCGGAACATCGCGGCGCGGATCCTCGGTGGGTTGGGCGACGCCATGGGGCTGTCCGCGCAGGGCGACGATCAGGTGTCCCTCGCGTACGACCGTGAGGTGGCCATCGAACGGGGCGGGCGACAGGTGGAGTATCTGATGGTCGAGCTCCAGGGAGCCCCGCTCGCGGAGTACGCCATCACGCTCCGCATCACCGATCGGATCAGCCAGCGGTCGGCGGAGACGCTGCGCCGCATCGTCGTCACCGAGACCCCACTCGGACGGCGATGACGCGGGAGGGCGTCATGCCCGCCGGCGCCGACGCGCGCGCCCCGGACGCGCCGGCACGCTACGCGGTCGACGACTTCGCGTACGACTGCCCACCCGAGTTGATCGCGCAGTACCCCGCGCCGGACCGGGCGGACAGCCGGCTCTTGGTGCTCGAGCGCGCCTCGGGCACGCTGGCGCACCGGGCGTTTCGCGACTTCCCCACCCTGCTCCACCCTGGCGACGTGCTCGTCCTCAACACGAGCCGCGTGATCCCGGCCCGCCTGCACGGCGTGCGCGACAACGGCCGGCCCGCCGAGGTGCTCCTGGTGCATGCGGAGCCGGACGGATCGTGGCTGGCCATGGTGCATCCGGGGGGGAAGCTGAAGGTGGGGAGGCGGGTGGTGTTCGGAGAGGCGGCAGGGGCGGCAGACGCGGCAGGGGTGGCGGAAGCGGAGATCGTGGCGGTGGTGGGAGGTGGACTCCGGCGGGTCCGGTTTCACGGCATGGAAGCGCGGGAGGCCATGGAGCGGTTCGGGACGGTACCGCTGCCGCCATACATCCATCGCGCCCCCGAGGCAGACGACCGCGAGCGCTACCAAACCGTCTACGCGCGCGCCGACGGGAGCGTGGCGGCGCCCACCGCCGGACTCCATTTCACACCGGAGATCCTCACCGCCGTGCGCGACCGCGGGGTGGCCATCGCCGCGGTGGTGCTGCACGTAGGACCCGGGACCTTCAAGCCGGTCGAAGTCACGGATCCCGCCCAGCACATCATGCACGCGGAGTGGTACGAGGTCAGTGAGGCGACCGCGGCCACGATCAACGCAGCCCGTGCCGCGGGGGGACGCATCTGGGCCGTCGGAACGACCGCCGCGCGCGTCCTCGAAACCGCTGCCGCTCCTTCTCCCGCTCCTCCCGCATCTGCCCCAGCCATCTACGCCGGTTCGGGCTGGACCGACCTCTTCATCTACCCCCCGTACGTCTTCCGCGCCGTCGACGCCCTCTTGACCAATTTCCACCTGCCCCGATCCACGCTGTTGATGCTCGTTGCCGCCTTCGCAGGACACACCCCGGTCATGGCTGCCTACCGGGAGGCCGTGCGGGCGCGGTACCGCCTGTACAGCTACGGTGACGCCATGGCGGTGGTCTAGGCGTAGATTCTGCCCGTGTTCACGTTTTGCGTGGAAGGTGAAGCCGGCGCGGCACGGGCCGGATCACTGACGCTTCCCCATGGGGTGGTGCAGACCCCGGCGTTCATGCCCGTCGGCACCCAGGGAACCGTGCGGGCCCTGTCGCCGCTGGACCTTCGCGCGGTCGGCACGCAGATGGTCCTCGCCAATACCTACCACCTGCACGTCCGCCCCGGCGAGGACGTCGTCGCGGCGCTGGGCGGGCTTCACCGCTTCATGGGCTGGGATGGGCCGATCCTTACCGATTCGGG
>JAOUDR010000309.1 GCA_029859185.1 Gemmatimonadota bacterium | reverse complement strand
CGGCTACGCCGTGGCCAACGTTGGCTTGCTCGGCACCCTCGCGATCATCCTCCTCGGCCACCTCGTCACGGTGCCGACCGCGCTGGCGATCGCGGAAATCGCCACGAACCGGCGGGTTGAAGGCGGGGGCGAGTACTTCATCATCTCACGCTCGTTCGGCACCACGATCGGCGGCGCGATCGGGGTGTCCCTCTATTTGTCGCAGGCGGTATCGGTCGCCTTCTACATGATCGCGTTCGCCGAGGCGTTCCGACCCCTGGCAGGGATCTTCACCTCGCTGACCGGCATCGGCTTCGATCCGCGCTTCATCTCGCTCCCGGCCACCGGCATCCTCGCGGTGTTGGTCCTCCGGCACGGTGCCTCGATGGGGGTGAAGGCCCTCTGGGCGGTGGTCGCGATTCTCGCCGTCTCGCTGATCGCGTTCTCTTTCGGCGGGCCGCCGGAGGGCGTCGACCCGGCCCGGATCGATCTCCTGGAGACCCTCTCCGACAGTGACCCGTTCATCATCGTCTTCGCGATCGTGTTCCCCGCGTTTACCGGGATGACGGCCGGCGTCGGCCTGTCGGGGGACCTCGCCAACCCGCGGAAGTCCATCCCGCTGGGGGTGCTGTCGGCCACGCTGGCCGGCATGCTGGTATACGTCTGGATCGCGTACAAGCTGGCGGCATCGGCGCCCGCCGATCTCCTGGCCGCGGATCAACTCGTGATGAGCCGCATCGCGATCTGGCCACCGCTCATCCCCATCGGGCTCGCCGCCGCGACGCTTTCGTCCGCAATCGGATCGATTCTCGTCGCGCCCCGCACGCTCCAGGCGCTGGGCGGGGACGGGATCGCGCCCATCCGCCGCGTCAACCATTTCCTTGCCGTGGGCAGCGGGAGCGCAAACGAACCCGCCAACGCGACCCTCGTCACGACGGCGATCGCGCTGGTCGCCGTCGCCCTGGGCAACGTCAACATCGTGGCCCGGATCATCTCGATGTTCTTCATGGTCACCTACGGCGCGCTCTGCGCCATCAGCGCCCTGGAACACTTCGCCGCCCGCCCGAGCTACCGCCCGAGCTTTCGCTCGAAGTGGTATCTGAGCCTGATCGGCGCCGTGATGTGCTTCATGTTGATGTTCCAGATGGATCCGTTCTATGCCATCGTGGCCATCGTCGTGATGATCGTGCTGTACCGCATGATTCGCGCAGGCCACGGTTCCGACGACCTTGCCGCCATCTTCCAAGGCGTGCTGGCCCAGATGACCCGGTTCTCCCAGATCCGACTGCAGGCCAGCGTCAAACGCCAGAGCGGCGACGAGTGGCGACCCAGCGTCATCATGGTAAACGGCCGCACGTTCGACCGGGCCTCACCAATCCAGTTCTTCAGCTGGCTCACGCACCGCTACGGCGTCGGCACGTATATGCACTACATCCGGGGACGGCTGGACGAGGAGACGTATCGCGAGAGCCGCAAGGACATGGAGCGCCTCATCGACATGACCCAGGCCGGCCGCAGTGCCATCTACGTGGACACGATGATCTCGCCGTCCATGCGGACGGCCGTGGCCCAGGCACTACAGCTCCCGGGCGTCTCGGGCCTCGAAAACAACACGATTCTGTTCGAGTTCAGCTACCAGGACGACGAGAACGTCCGGCAAGAGGTCCGGGACGGCGTGCTGTTGGCCAGCGCCGTGCAGATGAACTCGCTCGTGCTGCGGCACGGTGATCACTTCTTCGGGCAACGTCGCGACATCCATCTCTGGCTCACGTGGCATGACTACGGCAACGCGAGCCTGATGATCCTGCTGGCGTATATCCTCCTCGGTCACCCCGATTGGGAGGACGCCGAGATCCGGATCTTCGCCGCGTACCCCAAGGAAGAAGTGGACGAGCGGCGTGCGCAACTGCTCGACATGATCGTGTCCGGTCGGCTGCCGATCAGTCGCAAGAACCTGCGGGTCATCCCCACGGACGCCAAGGTGGACTTCCACCAACTCGTCGCGAGTCGCTCGGCGGACGCCGACCTCGTGGTGCTGGGACTCACCGCCGACCGGCTCAGTGAACGGGGCGAGGAGCTCTTGGTGAAGCACCCAGACCTGAAGGACGTGCTCTTCGTGAGTGCCCAGCAGCGCATCCTGATCGACTGAACGGAGGCGTCATGGAGGGCGAACCCGACCGCAACGGTGGGGCACGTCTCGCGGAAGGCGTCGCGGCGCTGGGCGTTCGGACTCTGTTCACTCTGTGTGGCGGGCACATCTCGCCGATACTGGTCGGCGCCCGGCGCGCCGGCCTCCGTGTCGTGGACGTGCGGGACGAAGCCGCCGCCGTGTTTGCCGCCGATGCGGCCGCCCGATTGTCGGGGACGGTGGGGGTGGCGGTCGTGACCGCCGGCCCCGGGGTGACGAACGCCCTCACCGCGCTCCAGAACGCGTACCTGGCGCAGTCACCGGTGATTCTCATCGGCGGCGCGGCACCGGCGGTGCTGCGCGGCCGCGGTGCACTCCAGGACATCGACCAGCTAGGCGTCGTTCGGCCACACGTGAAGTGGGCGGCGCGCGCTCGACGGGTGCGAGACCTCGTACCGCTGCTGTACGAAGCCGCGGCGCGCGCCCAGGCAGACGTGCCCGGTCCGGTATTCCTGGACTGTGCGCTCGATTTGCTGTACGACGAGGCCATCGTCCGCGAGTGGTATGGGGCAGGCGGCGGCTCCGGTCGGGCCCTCCGGGCGCGAATCGAGCGGTGGTATCTGCGTCGTCACGTGAACCGGATGTTTGGCACGGTGAGCGCTTCCGTGGAAGTGCCGACTCCCCGCGTCACGCCGGCGCCGCGGGCGGATCAGATTGCCAAGGTGGTGGAGATGCTCACCGCCGCTGAGCGACCGGTGCTCCTGCTCGGCAGTCAGGCCGTGTCGCGCGTCGACCGCGCCGACGCCCTTGCGGCGTCGGTGGGCGCGCTGGGGGTGCCGACGTTCCTGTCGGGGATGGCGCGGGGTCTGCTGGGCCGGCGGCACGACGTGCTGTACCGCCACCGCCGGCGCGACGCACTGCGCGACGCCGACCTGGTGCTCCTCGCCGGCGTGCCGTGCGACTTCCGTTTGGACTATGGCCGCCACATCGGGCGTGGCGCGCGGCTCGTGGCGGCGAACCTCAGCCGCCGCGAGGCCCGCCGGAACCGCCGCCCCACCCTGACGGCCGTCGGGGACGCCGGTGCGTTCGTGACCGCTGTCGGCGACGGCGCCGCGTCTGACTGGGGGCGGTGGACCGCCTGGAGAGCGGAGCTTCGCGCCCGTGACGAAGCCCGCGCAACGGAGATCGCACGCATGGCGGCGGAGCCGGGAGAACGCGTGAACCCGATCGCCCTCTGCCGCGCCATCGAGGAGGCGGCGCCGGACGACGCGGTGTTCGTGCTCGATGGCGGCGATTTCGTCGCGACGGCGTCGTACGTGCTCGCCCCACGCGGCCCCCTGCGGCACCTCGACCCCGGGGTCTTCGGCACGCTCGGGGTGGGCGGTGGGTTCGCGCTCGGCGCGGCTGCAGCCCGCCCGGGCGCGGAGATCTGGGTGCTCTACGGCGACGGCGCCGCTGCGTTCAGTCTCGCGGAGTTCGACACGTTCGTACGGCATGGAATTCCGGTCATCGCGGTGGTCGGGAACGACGCCTCGTGGACGCAGATCGCGCGCGATCAGGTGACGCTACTCGGTGATGACGTGGGAACGGTGCTCCGCCGGACCGACTACCACGTGGTGGCCCAGGGGCTGGGGGCCAACGGCCTGCTGGCCACCCACACCGCGCAGGTGCCCGCAATCCTGGCAGAGGCCCGCGCGCTGGCCGGCCGCGGTCGCCCCGTGCTGGTGAACGCCCTGTTGGACCGCACGGAGTTCAGGCGGGGTTCGATCTCGATGTAAGACCGGCGTCGTCGGCATCCACCGCGAGTTCGGCGAATGCCCATTGGAAGGCGGCGACCAGCGCGTCCGGGTCCGGGATCACGCCGCGGTCGGCTGCGACCCCGATCCTGATGCCTCCGGCGTAGCTCAAAATGCTCACGCCAAGCGCGAGCCGCCCCGATTGCGGCACCCAGAAGATCAGGTCGTCCACCCGGCTGCCGCAGAGGTAGAGCGGCTCGCGCGGGCCCGGGACGTTGGTCATGACGGCCGTGGAGTTCCGCCCGAGCAGGTTCACCACGAGCATCTCGACAGCGGCGGACGTCGCGCCGAGCAGTTTGAGGATCCCGTAGTTGACGACCGCCTCACCCGACTGCTTGATGCCGTCCATGCGACGCCGCAACTCGGCAAGCCGCCCGCGCCGATTCCGCACGCCCACCGGTAGCGGCAGGAACACCAGCCCGAACTTGTTCC
>JAOUDR010000308.1 GCA_029859185.1 Gemmatimonadota bacterium | reverse complement strand
GGAGCGGCCGTCGAGGTGGGCATCGCTGGTCAGATCACCACCGTCGAGGAGTCCGACGCGGGGGTAACCGTGGACGTGGATGGCGCGCGGCGTTGCGCGTTCCGTGCCCGGCCTGTTGCCGCACGGCCGCCGCCCGTGCAGCCGGTCCGGGTGCCGGCGGACTGCGCGCTCCCGCTCTGGCCGGATGATGCCGAGCCGTTTGCCGCTAACCTGCCGACGGCGATGTGGGACCTTGGGGAACACCACTACCGACGGTCGGAGCAGGCGCACGCCGACCGTGGGGGCACGTCGGCGGAGATCGCGGTCGCGGCCCAGGGCGCGGCCATCTGGATTCGGGTCACGGTTACGAAGTCGGACCTGGTCGTTCGCGCGCCGGATGCTTCTGATCCGGCGCTGGACAACGAGGTCGCGGAGATCCACTCTGACGGGGTGCAGGCCTACGTGGGGACGGAGCGATGGATGGGGGTGCTTGCCCTGCCCGACTTCGACAGCGGGCGGGTGCGGGTCCAATCCGTGGCCGGAACCGCCGGATTCCCGGGCGACGTGACCGGGACGAGCCGGCGCACCGAGAGGGGCTACGAGCTGCGGCTTCGACTGCCGGCCGACCGCCGCTGGCGTCGCGGCGACCGCTTGCGTTTCACCGTGACGGTGAACGAAATGGTTCGTGGCCGCGAGCGTCGTTCGGGCCAGCTCGCGCTGGCGGGCGGGGGATGGGTCTGGCTGCGTGGGGACCGGGAAGCACCACACGACGCGGTGGAGGCGGAGATCGCATGAACATGGTCGTGGTCCTCCACGAGCCGCAGGATCTCGTGAATATCGCGGCGGTCGTCCGCGCGATGAAGAACTTCGGTCTGCGCGATCTCCGGTTGGTGCAGCCGGCTGAGTACGACACGTTCCGGATCGAGGGCATCGCGCACAAGACCAGCGACGTGCTCAAACGGGTGGTGCAGTACGACACGCTCGAGGCGGCCCTCGCCGACTGCCACTTCGTGGTGGGGTTCACGGCCCGCGGCCGGACGGCGAAACACAACGTGGCCCGGCCGCGCGAGGCGATGCCCGAGATCGTGGCGATGGCGGAGCGGGGACGTGTGGCCCTGGTGTTCGGTCGGGAAGACAAGGGGCTCAGCAACGCGGCCCTCGACCGCTGCGACCGCGCGGTCACGATCCCGACCAATCCGGCGCACTCATCGCTCAATCTCGCGCAAGCCTTCTGCGTGGCCGCCTACGAGCTGTTCCTCCACCGCGCGGAGCTGCCGCCCCTGAAGCCGCCCCGCAAGCAGGCGCCGCCGGCCACGCATGCGGCGGTGGAAGACGCCGTGTCGTCGGCCGCGGACGCGCTCGACGCCATCGAGTTCTTCAAGACGCGCAATCCGGACATCGTCATGCGCACGGTCCGCACGCTTGTCCACCGGACACCGCTCGACGCGCGGGAAGCGAAGCTGGTGAAGGCGATGTGTATGGAGGTGCTCCGCTTCCTCGAGCGGAAGGGGGTCCGATGACGGCCGGGCCGCCGGATCCCATTCCGGGGCAGACGTCGACGGGCAGCAAGCGCGCCGAGGCCCTGTTCGGCGGATTGCCCGGACCACGCGTCATGGTCCGCAGCGAGGGCTGCCGCGTGTGGGACGACACGGGCCGGATCTATCTCGATCTGGGCATGGCACTCGGCGCCGTCGCCCTGGGGTACGGGCATCCGGCCGTCGTAGCCGCCGTCGAGGCTGCGGCCCGCGACGGCGGCGTCAGTTCGTTGCCGCCGACCCAGGAACGGGCGCTGGCCGAGCGCCTGGTCACATGGGTGCCCGGAGCCGAGGCGGTGCGCTTTCTCAAGACGGGCGCCGAGGCCGTGGCGGCTGCGGTGCGGATGGCGCGGGTCGTCACGGGTCGGGACGCCGTGCTGACCTGCGGCTATCACGGATGGCTCGACTGGTGTCAGGCACGCCCGGGGGTTCCCCGAGCCGACCAGCTGCTGCACCGCGCCCTGCGGTTCAACGATTCGGGCGACCTCGAGGCGGCGCTCGCGCAACACCCGGCACCCGCCGCCATCGTGATCGAACCGGTGGTCGAAGACCCACCCGATGCCGTGTGGCTGGCGCACGTGCGGCGGCGGGCGACGGAGTTGGGTGCGGCACTGATCTTCGACGAGATCAAGACGGGCATCCGGTTCGGGTTGGGGGGCGCGGCGGAGCGCTACGGGGTCGTGCCGGATGCCGTCGTCCTTGGCAAGGCGCTCGGCAACGGCCTGCCGATCGCCGCGGTGGTCGGGAGCCGCGATCTGCTCGATGCCGCGACCCGGACGTGGATCTCGTCCACGCTTGCGACGGAAACGCTGGCGTTGGCGGGGGCGCTCGCGGTGTTGGATGTGTGTGAGGGGACCGATGCGATCGCGCACCTGCAGGCCGCCGGGGCGCGGTGGCTGGCGGGGTGTCACGCGCTGGCCGGGGAATGGCCGAGTGTGATCACGGAGGTGCGGGGCGTACACGAGTTCTCGTTCCTCCGGTTCGCTGATGCCGAGGTGTCGGCAGCCGTGGCGAGCGCCGCCGCCCGCCGCGGTGTGCTCGTGCGGCGCGGACCCTATAACTTTCCCTCAGCCTCCCATGCGGAGGACGATATTCAGGCCGCGCTGAATCGTCTGGCGGACGCCGTCGCCGAGGTCGCAGCGTCATGCTGATCGACGTGCACGCCCACTTCTATACGCTCGCCGCCCCGCGCGGCGACTGGCAGCACGTGAATGCCACCCGGCTCGCGGTCGGGCGTCGCATCGGCATTACGGCGCATGTCGCGTCCATCCTGGGGACGTGGGGCGCCCGGTCGCCGGTGTACTTCCCGTCCCGGGCGGACGTGGAGCACGCCAACGACGCCATGGCGGCGCTCAGTCGGGCGCATCCCGGGCTCGTCTACGGCTACTGCATCGTGAATCCCAACGACACGGACCACGCGCTGCAAGAGGCGGAACGACGTTTGCACGGGGGGATGATCGGCATCAAGCTCGCGGCGAGTCGGCGCGCCAACGATCCGCTCCTCGACCCGATTGCCGCGCTGGCGGCCGGGCGCGGCGTGCCGATCCTGCATCACGTCTGGCAGCATCGCCGTCGCGACTGGCCGGGGCAGGAGGCGTCGGACGCGCTCGAGCTTACCGAGCTCGCGGGCCGCCACCCGCGGGCGCGCTTCATTCTCGCCCACCTCGGTGGTGGCGGCGATTGGCAGCACACGCTCCGAGTGCTCGGCGACGTGCCCAACGTGTGGATCGATCTGTCGGGAAGCGGCCTGGATACCGGCATGCTCGAGGCAGCACTGGCGACGGTCGGCCCGCGGCGGTTGGTCTGGGGTGCCGACGTGACGCTCGACACGGGATGGGCCAAGCTGCGGTACCTCGAGAGTCTCGGATTGCCGGCGGCGGACATCGCCGCCATCCGGCACGGCAATGCCGAATCGATCTTTCCTGGCGGGTGCTTCCAGTGATCGTCGACGTCTCGACGTTCGTCGGCCCCTATCCGTTCCGCGATCTGCCGGGCCGCTCCCCGGACGATCTGCTGCGCCAGATGGACCGGCTGCATATCGACCAGGCGTGGGTTGGGCACCTCGGCGCGCCGTGGCACCGCGATCCCCGGGCGGCCAACCTCGCCCTCGAGCGGCTGGTGGCGCCCCACGCGCCGCGCCTCTCCGCGGTGCCGACGGTGCACCCCGGGCTCCCTGGATGGGAGGGAGACCTCGCCGCCGCCGTGGCCGCGGGAGCCCCGGCCGTGCGCACGTATCCGTGCCAACAGGGGCTCGATCCCGCCGGGCCAGAGATGCAGGCGCTCGTCCTGGCGGCCGCGGAGCACCGCGTGCCGGTCGTGCTGACCTGCCGCTTCGAGGACGGTCGCCAGGCCCATCCGCTCGACGTGGCGCCCCTGCTGCCCGCGGCGGCACTCCGGCACCTGGCACGACTGTCGCCGGAGGCCCGCCTCGTGATCACCCATGGGGACCGGTTCTTGGTGGAAGAAGTGCATTTCGGGCTGACCTCCGCCGAGGCGGCCACGCTGCTCTGGGAGTTCTCCTGGATCTGGGGACCGCCGGAGGATCATCTTGCCCTATTGCTCGAGACCGTGGGCGACCGCCGCTTCACGTTCGGGACCGGCATGCCGCTGCGCATCGGCGACGGTGCGGTGGCCAAGCTGGATCTCCTGGAGGCGCCCGACGACCGGGTCCGGCGACTCACGGGCGCCAACCTGGCGGAATGGGGTAAGTAGCCGGTTCTGCTGCGGTTGCCGTCCGTCGTCTCTTGACTATTTTTCGTCCGGCTCGCCCCGTCCGGGGCAGCGCCGCCAGCACGGTGAGTCTCGTTCGCCCGCGGTCAGGTCT
>JAOUDR010000350.1 GCA_029859185.1 Gemmatimonadota bacterium | reverse complement strand
GGCCCGCGCCGGCGTGACACCGTCGCGAGCGCGGCCTGGCGCCCGGCCCGCGCCGCGGCCGCGGCCGCCCGCCAGAGTGCCGCGCGCGCGCTCACGCCTTGGGAAGCTCCTCGAGCCGCGCCACTGCCCGCCGGAGGTGGGGAATGACGATCGATCCGCCCACGACGAGCGCCACGGAGAACGCGTCAAAGAACTCGTCGTCCGTCACGCCTTCTTCCCGACACCGCACGATGTGGTATGTGATGCAGTCGTCACACCGGAGCACCATCGAGGCGGTGAGCCCCAACAGCTCCTTGGTCTTCACGTCCAGCGCCCCGGCCTCATACGTCCGCGTGTCGAGCGCGAAGAACCGCTTGATGCTGAGGTTCCCCGCGTTGAGGATCGCCTCGTTCATCTTCTCGCGGAAATGACGGAACTCGGAGAGGCTCGATGATTCGTCGGACATCGGGACTCCGGGGAGAGACAGGGGAAGGTACAACGGGATGACGGGATGACGGGATGACGATGACGGGATGAAGTCGCACGGGCCCCATTCCGTCATCCCGTCATCCGCTTGCTCTCAATGATGCGCCAACCCCAGTGCCTTCTCCGCCAGTCGCGGGCTCACCATGGGGAACGTGCGGGCAAACAGGCCGTAGGCCAGCAGGAACAACCCGACGAAGCCAAGGCTGATCCCCAACTCCGGGAGACCGAGGTGTGGCGCCTCGACGAGCGACGGCTGGATCTGGAGATACCGCTCCAGCCACATGCCGGCAAAGCTGATGAGCGCGAACAACGTGAAGGTGGCCGGTGTGATCTTCGCCTTGACCCAGATCAGACCCCAGAAGGGAATGGCGAACACCATCAGCACCACCAGGATCGCGACGGGCTGCCACTCACCGAACATCCGGAAGAAGAGCCACGGAGTCTCTTCGGGGAGGTTCCCGTACCAGATCACCAACACGTGGCTGTACGTCAGGTACGCCCAGAACACGGTGAACCCGAAGATCAGCTTGCCCAGGTCGTGGAACTGCTGCGTCCCGATGAGGCCGCCAAGGCCGAGGCGTCGGCGCCAGTAGACCATCATGAGCGCCAGCATCGTGAGCCCGGTCAGAAACGCGCCCATGAAGTAGTACGCCCCGTACAGGTTGCTGTACCAGTAGGGCGCGAGCGACATCATCAGATCGAAGGCGAGGATCGAGAGCACGTACGCATAGAGCACGCAGAGCAGCGGCGCGAGCCGGTGGATGCGCCGCTCGACGATTGCCAACTGCTCCGCGCTGCCGTCGAAATCCCCGGCAATCCGTTCGTACAAGCCGCGCCGCCATCCGGTCGCGTGCTCCTTGAGGGCCACGACGTCCGGCTTCAGCTCGTTCCACACGAAGGCGATGGCCACCACCATCACGATCACCAGGCTCGCCAGATCGCGCCAGAACACCCACGAGGCCGTGAGCCACTGGCCGCGGACGGGTGTCGGGTGTGCGATCCATGGGAACAGGTACTCGCGTCCAATCCACATCACTACGAACAGCACCAGCGCCACCGGCAGGAAGGCCACGCCGGCTTCGGCGAACCGGATGACCGGCCCCGACCACACCGCGTTCGTGATCTTCTGGGTCGCGGCGAAGATCACCGCACCGGTGGCCAGACCCGTGAAGAACATGAAGTTGACGAGGAACATGCGCCACGCGCGGCCGGGATCGGCCCCCATGACCTGGAGGACGAACAGCCCGATCCCAACTACGGCGAGTACCGCGCCGAGCGCGAGGAGTCCGCCCGCGGACGCCGTCGCACCGCGGCGGTACGCGTCCTCATGCGAGGTCATGGCGCTCACGGGGTCCTCCCCTGCAGGACGCGCACGTAGTTCACGACGTCCCATCGGTCGGTGCCGGGGACGCGATCACCGTACGCGGGCATGATGCCTCGACCGTGCCGGACGATCGCATGCAGGTAGCCATCGGTGTATCGCTTGGCCTGATCCGTCAGGAGGCTGGGGGTCACCAGAAGCTTCTCGTTCACGAGACCGTCCCCCGCCCCGCCCGGCCCGTGGCACGGCTGGCAGTACACCTCGTAGCGCGCCTTTCCCGTTTCGAGCGACGTCGCCGTTCGCTCCACGGGGTTCGGCACGGCATTGATGGCCGGCAGATTGGCCGGTGTGATCGGCAAAGGAACCTCGGCACCGGTCACCGGGACGGTCCCCTCTACCGGCGGCCGCGGCACGGGCCACTTGTACGGCTGGATGGCCAGCCCGTAGTGCATGGTCGAGAACCACGGAATGAGCCCCACCGCGTCGTCCGGTCCCGGCACTCGGCGCAGGCCATCCGGCCAGTCGTTGGCCGAGCATCCTAGTCCCACCAGCAGGATGGCGAGCAGTATCGCGTTACGCCTCAAGCCGCACCTCCTCCGCACCGGACGTCTGCAGCAACTGCTCTACCGCGGCCCGGCGCTCCATCGCACACGGGACGAAGATTCCGATGTGATCGTCGGTGAATCGCGGGTCATACGCCGCCGCTTTCCGGTTCCGGATGCTGTGGACGATCAGTCCGAGGATCGTCGCGCCGGCGCCGCACAGAATCGTGAGCTCGAACATGATCACGATGTACGGGATCACCGACGGAATCGGCTTGCCCCCGACCACGATCGGATAGTCGAGCGACATCCACATCGTCATCAGCAGTCCGAGCGACACACCCGTGAGGCCGCCAATCAGCGTCCAGAGGCGTACCGGACTGGTCCGGTGCCCGACGGCGGCCGCGATCTCGTAGTTCGGCACCGGCGTGTACACCGTGAAGTCCCGGTAGCCCAGTTCCTTGAGGCTGTGGATCGCATGCGCCGCTTCGTCCACGTGCCGGAAGGCCGCCAGCACACCGGCCGGATGCGCGCTCATGCGTGCGCCCCCTTCCTCCGCGGCATCGGGATGATCTCCTTCACCTCGGTGATGGACACGGTCGGGAAGTTCTTCGCGAAGAGCAGGAACCACATGAAGAACCAGGCGAAGCTCCCGGCCAGGATCGTCCAGTCCACCCAGCTCGGCGTGTAGTGCCCCATCGCATAGGGCTCATACTCGTAGGACAACGAGACGACGATGATGACGAAGCGCTCGAACCACATCCCCAGGTTCACGAACAGCGACATGACGAATAACGCGGGGATGCTCCGCCGGACCTTCGGGAACCAGAGCAGGAGCGGGAGGACGCCGTTGCACAGCAGCATCGTCCAGGTGGCCCACCAGTACTCGCCGAACGCCCGGTTCCAGAAGGACGCCCGCTCGTACGGGTTCCCGGAGTACCACGCGACGAAGTACTCGGTGAGATAGGCGTATCCGACGATCATGCCCGTCAGCAACAGCAACTTCGACAGGTTCTCGAAGTGCATCACCGTGATGTATCGCTCCAGCTTGAAGACCTTGCGGATCGGCACGATCAGGGTGACCACCATTGCGACGCCGGAGTAGATCGCGCCGGCCACGAAGTACGGCGCGAAGATCGTGGCGTGCCAGCCGGGCACGATCGACATCGCGAAGTCCCAGGACACCACGCTGTGCACGGACAGCACGAGCGGCGTGGCGAGCGCGGCCAGGTAGAGGTACGCCTTGGTGTAGTGCCGCCATTGCTGGTCGGTGCCGCGCCAGCCGAGCGCGGTGGTCTGGTAGAGCTTCTTGCGCCAGCCGGTGGCCTTGTCTCGCAGGGCCGCGATGTCCGGCACGAGTCCCACGATCAGAAACAGCGTGCTGACCGTCAGGTAGGTCGACACCGCGAACACGTCCCAGATCAGCGGGGACTTGAAGTTGACCCAGAGGCCCCGCTGGTTGGGATAGGGGAATAGCCAATACGCATACCAGAGCCGTCCGACGTGGATCAGCGGGAACAGCCCGGCCGTGAGCACGGCGAACACGGTCATGGCCTCCGCCGTGCGATAGACGGCGGTGCGCCAGGCGGACCGGAACAGGTACAGGATGGCGGAGATCAGGGTCCCGGAGTGCGCGATACCCACCCAGAACACGAAGGTCGTGATGTACACGC
>JAOUDR010000307.1 GCA_029859185.1 Gemmatimonadota bacterium | reverse complement strand
TGTCGGGGTGGTCCACCCGCAGGATGCCCATGTTGGCGCCGCGGCGGGTCCCGCCTTGCTTCACGACGTCCGTTGACGCGTCGTACAGCGACATGAAGGACACGGGCCCGGAAGCCACGCCCATGGTCGACCGCACGACGTCGTTCTTGGGCCGCAGGCGGGAGAAGGAAAACCCGGTCCCGCCACCCGACTGGTGGACGAGGGCCATGTTGCGCAGGGTATCGTAGATGCCGCTCCGGCCATTGGAGAGCGCGTCATCGACGGGGAGCACGAAACATGCCGACAGCTGCCCGAGCGGGCGACCCGCGTTCATGAGGGTCGGGCTGTTGGGCATCCACACGCGTGTCGCCATCAACTCGTAGAACGTCTCGGCCAAGGCCTCGACCGCCTTGGCACTCGCGCCGTACCGCGCGTCCGGCTCGGCGATCGTACGCGCCACGCGCCAGAACAGGTCTTCCGGCGACTCCGCGGGTTCGCCCTGCTCGTCCTTGAGGAGATAGCGACGCTTCAGGACGGTGATCGCGTTGTCACTAAGCGTGAGCGGCACCCGCTTCGTCGAATCGCCGGCAATGCCCATGATGGCCCTTTCCCCCAGACCCCGTTGTGTGGAATGCGTTGTTGCTGAAGAACCTACAAGCCTGAAGAACCTACTATATGAATGACGCGCACCGACCTGCGAGGCATCAACTCAGCGGAGCGACGCGGGAGGTCAAACTAGGGAGCGTCGAATGGCGACGCAAGCCAACGCGAACCCCGCGTCATGCGTGCCTTCCCGACTATCAACATCACAAACGTGTCAGCGCGTTCGGCGGGTGGCGTGGCACCGCGCCAGCGCGATGCCGCCGTGCCTCCGCCACATAGTGCTCCCAGGTCCGCTGCGCCCGCGCGGCTAGTCCTGCGGACACCGGTCGCACCACCCGGGCGGGCACGCCCAGCACCAGCATCCCCGGGGGGACCACCAGGTCCTCGGTGAGCACCGCCCCGGCGCCGATCACGGCACCGGCCCCTACGTGGACACCGTTGAGCAGCACCGCCCCCATCCCCACGAGCACCCCGTCTTCGATCGTACAGCCGTGCAGAATGGCGCGGTGCCCAACACCCACGCGCCGACCGATCGTGCACGGCACCGCTTCGTCCACGTGCACCATCGTGAGATCCTGGATGTTGGTCTCGTCGCCGATCACGATCGGCGCCATGTCGCCCCGCACGACGCAGTTGTACCAGACGGAGGCATCCCGCCCAAGCGACACGTCACCCAGCACCACGGCGCCGGGCGCAATGAAGGCGGACGGGTGAATCACTGGCGGACTTGGGGCGCGAAGCGGAACGGGAACCACGACTCCACGGCCCGTCCGTTCTTCGTGGCTGGGACGTAGGTCTGCGCCCTCGCGTACCGCACCGCCAGGCGCATGAAACTGAGATCATCGCCGTTTCGGGGCGCCGGGGCCGCAGTCAGCGCGCGGCCGTCAGCACCTACGTGGACGAGCACCAACACGGGCCGCGTGGATTCGATGGAGCCCGGCGGCACCGTAACGTAGGCAGCACCCTGGAGCCGCGGCGCCTCATCCCAACACACGGAGCCCAGATTGTACGTCGTGCGCTGGCCCGGGTTGGTGCACTGGCCGACCGGCCCCGAGGGTGGCGGGGTGGGACGCGTCACCGGCGCGGGCCGCCCCGCCGTATCCCGCTTCATGGTGACGAGGTACGTCACGGTGTCGGCCTTCGGGACCGCCACCGAGCCGTCGAAGTCCAGGTAACCCGTGGCCGCCACGCGGATCTTCTGCGTCCCGACCCCGAGCCAGACCACCGTGTCCCGGTACGCCTGATCGCCGACGAACAGGCGCGCCCCGTCGGGAATCCCACGCACCACGAGCCACCCGCTGTCGGGGAGTCCGCGGACCCGTTCCGCCTCGGCGCGGACCAGCGAGTCGCGCAGGGCCACCAGCGCGGCATTGACTGGCGGGACACTGACGGTCGCGAGATCGACCTCGATCGGCGCGACGGGGACCGGAGGCGGCACCTGGAGAATCCGCGTGTAGACGAAGTAGCCGCCGGCACCCCCGACCCCAATAGCCAGCAGGACGGCCGCGGCCACGAGGACACCTCCGCCCGACCGCTTCTTCGGCGCGGGACGGGGCGGACGCAACGCGGGCCGCCGCGGCAGCGGCGTTTCCGGAGTGGATGGCGTCGTGATGGCCGGTGGGGGTGGGGCCGTGGCGGGCGCTGCCGCCGCGCGTGACGGCGGAGGCGCGCTGGGACCCGGCGCCGCGGGCACCGGTACGGCTGGCTCACGGGGCGTCGTCTTTTCCGCGACCTGCAATGACTGCCGGTGCGTCGACGCGACCCGCGCCGCCTGTTCCGGCGTCAGGGCCAACGTCGACCCGCCAGGATCCATCTCGAGCAACGTGACGGACGGACGGCCGCCTTCGAGAGAGCGCACGAGCTCCTCGGCCGTCTGGTATCGGTCTTCCGGCTTCTTCTCGAGCATCTGCCGGATCACCGTATAGAGGCGCCGCGCCTCGGCCGTCTCCAGCGGAGGCTCGGGCAGCGCTTCCATGATGTGCTTGTACCCAATGGAGAACGCGTCTTCGCCGTCGAACGGCACGTGCCCGGTGAGACACTGATACGCGACCACGCCCAGGGAGTAGAGATCACTCCGGCCATCGAGTGGCTGGGCCCGGGCCTGCTCCGGACTCATGTAGTGCGGCGTCCCGATGGACATGCCCGTGCCCGTGAGCCGGGTCCCGGACGCGGCCTTCGCGATCCCGAAGTCCGTGAGCACGGGATGGCCGTGCTCGTCGAACATGATGTTGTCGGGCTTGATGTCGCGATGGACGATCCCGTGCCGGTGCGCGAACCCCAGCGCTCCGCCAGTCTGGGACAGGAGGTGGCGGATCTCAACGGGCGCCAGCGCGCCTCGGGCCGACAGGATGCGTGAGAGCGACTGGCCCCGCAACAGCTTCATCACGAAGTAGATGACGCGTCCCGTCTGGCCGACCCGGTAGATCGGGATGATGTTCGGGTGCTCGAGGCGCGCCGCGGTCCGGGCCTCGCGCTGAAACCGCTCGACGAACTCCGCGTCGAACGCGAGCGAGAACGGCAGGACCTTGACCGCGACTTCCCGTTCGAGCTGCCGTTCCCGGGCCCGATGCACGATGGCCATGCCACCCCGGCCCAGCTCCTCGAGCAACTCGTATTCGGAGCTGAGCGCTTCGCGGACGAGGTCGGTTTCCGACTTGTCGGCCACCGATTTCGCCGTTGCGGCCCCAACCGGCGTGACCGACGTCTGGTCCAACCCACACGAGGGGCAGAACCGCGCGCCGTCCACAAGACCATGACCGCAACGGGAACAGAACACGTCTGGTCCTCCAACCGTGCAACCTAGGATCGTGCCGGTCAGCCCCGCAAGCGGTCAGCGCGTGATGACGCGCAGCGGCACCTGCCGTTCGCGACGGATCTTCCGCTCGACATCCTCCACGGTGAGCGTCAGCACGTAGTCACCCGCCGCGAGCGGCGCGAGCCCCACCGCCTGGCGCGCCCGATACGGCGACCCCGAGGTCACGCCGTCGAAGCTGAACGCGACCGGCGGTCCGCCGCCAAACAGCCGACCGATCCGAGCGAAGATCGAACCCCCGCGCCGGCCCTGCACCTCGATCCGGGCCCGATATCGCGTCCCCGCCGGCAGACCGTGGATTTCGTAGTACAGCTCGGCGGTACCGCCTTCCACATATGCGCCTCGGGGACTCAGCGGCACCGTGTCCCCGGACACAATCCACTGGAGCCCGGAGGTCACGTCCCCGAGCACGAGATCCGACAAGACGAGTCCGCCGGCCGCGAAATCCGGTACCTCGAACGCACGGATGTCCACGACGTCTCCACCCACCCCACCCGGCTCGAGCACGGCCACCCGGAGGTCCACCGTATCGGGCGACATCGGAAACTCGAGGACGCCGCTGAGGAATTGCCCAGGTTGCATGGTGGCGCCCGTGTGGAACACGCGCACCGTATCGAGCCGGACCGCGGCCCCGGCCACCCTGATCTCGAGCGGGTATTGCATCCCGTCCGCGCGCGCACGTCCCACGAGCCGCGTCCCGGGGACCGCAAACACGAGCAGCCCGCGGGGGGTCCCGTCGGCGCCGCCGACCGCGTAGAGCTGGATCTGGGACTGGAGCGGCGTGTCGAAGCGCAACGGATAGCTATCGGTCGTCGTGCCGATCCGCACGGCCATGCGGCCCGCGCGGCGCTCGTTCGCGAGGGCCGTACCCTGCGCCGTCGAGCTCAGCGCGAGCCGGCGGTACTCGGGGTCGAGGGACGCGCGGGAGTCAAAGAGCTCACCCACGAGTGGCG
>JAOUDR010000306.1 GCA_029859185.1 Gemmatimonadota bacterium | reverse complement strand
AGAGGGTTAGGACACGTGTGACCGACAGCACGCCACGCATCATCCGTTTCGTCCGCGCACAGATCGCGCAACTCGCCGACGAGAGCTGCGAGGCCACGGTCGAGATCGAGCACCGGGGTGTCGGGGTGTTTGCCGCCACCGCTCGAGGGCCGCAGGGTCAGCAGGACGAGTTGCGCGCCGTCGCGCGCGCCACGTCTGATGCCCTCTCGGACGCGTTCGAAGCCAAGGGCGCCAGAGTACGGGTCGTGAGCGTCCACCTGGTGGAGTCGCTGACGCAAACGGTCGTCCTGGTCGTTCTCGCCGTCTCACGCGGTGCGGACAGTCAATCGCTGCTGGGTGTCTGCGACGCGAAGAGCGATCCCGTCAGGGCGGCGGCGCTGGCCGTGCTCAATGCGACGAATCGGTTCTTGGGGCTACTCGGTTCCCAGGCGGAGTGAACGCACCGACCGGCGTGTCCGCGCGTCGGTCGAGCCCTAGCCACCCACGGTGTCGGTCGCCTCAGCCAGGGCCGCCAGGACCTCCGCACGGCCGGCGGCCGGTGCCCCACCCTGCGCATGCGCGGCCGTCCCGCCGCCCCGTCCCCCCAGACGTTCCGTCACCGCGCGCAGCATTGCCGACGCATCGACATCGGGCAGGTCCGCGCTCCGCGCACAGGTCAGCCGCAGCCCCTTGGGGTCGTTCGCCGCAAGCAGCACGACGGCGCGGGATCGCTGTGCGAGCCGCGAGGCGATGCCGCCGACCTGCTCCGCTGGCAGGTCTTCCACGTACGCCATCACCCGCCGCACGCCGTCGGACTCCACGGCCGCGTCCCACAGCCGCTCGGCTTCGACCACCGCGAGCGCTTCCCGCGCCGCCTTGAGCTCGCGTCGCGCGTCCTTCGCGTCGCCCTGGAGGCGGACGACCGCTTCCGCCAGCTGATCGGGATGGACCGACAGGTCCGCGCTCGCGGTCTGGAGGGCACGGAGCGTCCGCTGGTGGTGGACCAGCGCCCGCCCACCGCAGACGAACCCCACGCGCATGCCGCCCTTGTAGCGCTCGAGCCGCACGACCTTGACGACCCCCACGACCCCGGTCCGCGGCACGTGCGTGCCGCCGCACGCGGAGGCATCGACGTCACGGATCCAGACGACGCGGATCGTCCCGGTGACCTTGGGCGCCTTGCGGAGCGGTACCTGGTGGATGTCGTCCTCGTCGACGGCGTGGATCTCGACCGGCCGGTCATCCCAGATGACCTGATTGACCCACGCTTCGACCCGGAAGGCGTCGTCCCAGCTCAGCTCGGCGACGTCGAGGTCGATCGTGCTCTCGTCCGTCCCCAGGTGGAAGCTCACGGTCGGTGCCTCGCGCAGCCGCCCGAACCCCGCCGAGAGCAGGTGTTGCCCCGTGTGCTGCTGCATGTGATCGAAGCGGCGCTCCCAGTCGATGGCGCCCGTCACGGCGTCACCGTCCACCCCCCGCTCGAGCAGGTGCCACACCGCCCCGTCGTCCTCGTCCCACACGTCCCGCACCCGCACATCGTTCAGCGTGCCGGTGTCGTGCGGTTGCCCACCGGCGGTGGGATAGAACGCCGTGCGATCCAGCCGGACCGCCGGCCCGCGCTCGGTGTCGCGGCGCGCGACGATGCGGGCGGTGAAGTCGCGGAGGGTGGAGTCGGAGTGGTAGAGGCGGAGGGTCATGAGGGGACGTTAACAGGGGACGGTAGGGGACGGTAGAAGACGGTAGGGGGGTACGGCGACCACCCTCCTACCGTCTTCTACCGTCCCCTACCGTCGGTCTCCTAGTGCCGTACCACCACCGCCTCCAGCATCGCCTCGTCCTGCGTCCCGTCTTGGTCGAAGTCGAACTCGTTGAGGCCGGCGAGCGACCACGTGTCGTCTTCCAGGGAGAACACGAAGGACTGTGACTCGCCGCCGTTCCGGACCAGCATCTGGTTGCCGTCGATCAGCAGCTCGTCCGTCGTGCTGGTCCATCCCCCGGGCTCGATCACGAAGTAGAGCCGGCTGTCGCGGGTCACGGTCACCGTGACCGAGAGGCCCAGGTCCGCCACCAGGTCCACCATCGTGGTCGGGTCGGCGGTGCTCGTGTACCGCCAGACGGTCGCGTCCCAGGCGCCGGCGAGATCGTCGATCAGCACCCCCGTCCGCTTCTTCCTCCACTCCATGACGATGCGTGAGGGATCGTCGTCCTCGCCGTCGCCGTCCCAATCGGCGCCGAACTCGAGGTCGGCCTGCACGGTCACCGTGCTCCCGGTGACCCGCGGATCCGGCACGATGACCGCGGCCGGCGCTTCGTAAAACGTCTGGATCATCTGCCCGTTCACGACGTCCACCACGCCGGCGACGTTCTCGAAGATCACGCCAGGAGCCCACCAGATCAGCGAGAAGTTGCCGCCCGGGGCGACGGTCCACCGCGCCTCTCCGTCTCCGGCGAGCGCGTCCAGCGTGTCCCCGAGATCGGGGAGCCGGTAGTAGGTGAGGACGGTCGCGTCCCACGTGCCGACCAGGTCCGCGAGGCTCGGACCGCCGGGCGTCAGAATCCTCACGTTCCCGTTGTCCCACCGATAGGTGGGACGAGGGGTTTTCTCCCGGCAGGCGTCGGGCTCGTAGTTGCCGGTCTCGAGGTAGAAGAAGTTGCTGATCCGGTCCGGCGGGGCATCCCCTCCCTCGCCATTGTCCCGCACCTGCCAGACGTAGACCCGCCCGACCGGCGTGTCGGGATCGTCCGAGCGCGTGACCTCCCCGGAGAGCCACGCCTGATTCCGCTCGATGGCGAGGCAGCGAACGGCGATGTGCATCTTCACGTCGTTGCTCGGGAAGTGCACCTCGGCCTCGCCCCAGGCGTTGCCGTCGGCATCCACCTGCGCCTGGAAACCGTAGATCTCGCGCGGCGCGCCCTCGATGTCCTCGCGGACGATGGACCCGCCGCCGAGCACCTGATGCACGGGAGGACCGCCGACTACCGCGAACTGCGCGTTTTCCGCCGTGACGGTGATGCCTCGGTCGTCGCACGCGACGAGCACGATCGCGAGCAGCACGAACTGCAGAACATGTCTCATCAGATTGCCCCTCCGACAGCGGGAACGTGTGACCCTCGCCGATGGCAGGGCGGTCACGACTGTCGGTGGGGCGTCTGGCGGGGAGGCGCTCGCTCTGGCACCGGTGGCCGTCACGGCCAGCAGCGGTTTTCGAGCGACCTCAAGCTGAGCAATCGCCGTGGGAAGCGCAACCGGATTGCGAACAGGCATGGTCGGGTTGGACGCCGTGACGATGCGCGATGGAAACGTGCGAGCGCCCTCCCCGGCGACACCCCCTCTACCGTCCTCTACCGTCTTCTACCGTCCCCCATCGCCCCGTCCAGTCGCTCGCCTTCCGCAGGCGCCATCTCTCTCATCGCTCATGCCAGGAACCAATCGAGCGCCAGTTCCGAGATCTCCGCGGGGATGGTGTGCCCGCCGTCGAAGGACTGGAAGTTCACGGTGTAGCCGGCATCCCGCAGCCGCGGCACGACGTCGTCCCGCGTGCCGTGGAACGGGAGGATCGGGTCGGCGGTCCCGTGGGAGATGAACACGGGCGGCGTGCCGACGATGGGTTCGGTGGGATACAGAAACCCCGGGGAATAGGCGATGAGGTGGGTGAAGAGGTCGCCGTTCGAGACACCGAGCGAGAGAGCGCAGGACGCGCCGTCGGAGAATCCCGCGAGCGCGAGACGTGCGGGATCGATGCGGCAGCGGTCGAACGCGAACGCGAGGGCCCGGTCGATGAACGCGACGTCCGGCCCGAAGGTGCGGTTGGCCACGATGTCCCACGTGTTGCCCCGCGATTCGGGCGCGAGCAGCACGAAGCCGCGCGCATCTGCCCGGGCACGGTAGGCATCCCACAGGTCGGCCGACTGGCCCGCTCCATGGAGGGCCACCACCAACGGCGCCGGTGTGTCGGCCGCATAGCCGGCGGGCACCCAGAGGTACCCGTCGCGCGGATTGCCGAGGCCGAGCCTGGTGGACCCGACGCTCGGTGGAACAGTGGGGTCTCCCGGTCGGGCGGAGAGCTGCGGATCGCCAACGCCCGGCTCGATGAAGCCACGGCCGCACGCCCACGCCGTCGGCAAGGCGAGCGCACTCGCGGTGGTTGCGAGAAAGCCTCGGCGGGAGACGCTCATTGACCCTCCCCTGGTGGCGTGACGTGACACCCTTATGCATCGCCCTGGCGGGGGCGTCAAGGGTGGGCAGATGGGACGGGAGGGAGGTCGGCGTGCACCGAGAGATCGGTCCCGACGGTCTGGAGGCCGCGCAGCGTGCGCTGGTAGTGCGCGAGCGCGCGCGCGCCACACAGGAACCCCGCCCGCATGCCGCCT
>JAOUDR010000305.1 GCA_029859185.1 Gemmatimonadota bacterium | reverse complement strand
TGGCAGACGACCGCGGCTCTGCATCGGCAGGCAAGTGAATCACCCTCGCGCCCAGCGCTGGCACAGAGTCCACGTAGATCCAGGTGGTATCCTCGCCCGTCGTGCCCGTCGTGCCCGTCGTGCCCGACGTGCCCATCGTCACCGCCACCCGTCCGCTCCGCGCCCACCCCAGTGGATTGAACACCACGGCGGCGGCTCCCCGCCCGCGCGTATCCATCCGCCCCCGCAGCCGCCCGAAACTCACGGCCTGCAGAGAATCGAGCAGCGCCCACGCGGTGTCGTAGGTGGCGTTGGCGTCCAGGTAGACGCTGTCGATGCCCGATCCTGGCAGGATGTCGTGGAACTGGTTGAACAGGACGAGACGCCACGCGCGTTCGAGCGCGGCGTGGGGGTAGGGCGCGGTATCCAGCGTTGCCAGGGCCTCGACCGTCTGTAGCCGCACCTCGCTCTGCCGATTGCGCCGCTTCATGACGGCCTGGCTCGTGTAGGTACCGCGGTGGTACTCGAGGTACATCTCGTCGTCCCACACCGGAAACCCGCTGTGGGGCTCCGCGCGCCGCACACTCGCGATGGCCTGCTCGGGTCCCGTGTAGCGGATGGCGGGGAACATGGGCACGCGCGTCAGGTGCTCGGCTCGGCGCAGCATCGTGATGGTGGGCCCGCCGCCATGGTCGCCGACGCCGTAGAGCACGATCTGGTTGCCGATGCCGGACCGCTCACGGTCTTCGGCGTGCTCACGCACGAGCATGTCCGGATCGAGGTCGTGCGTGTACCCGTAGGGGTTGTAGGACAGGAGGCGCGTGCCATCCCGCCCGACCCACCAGAACGCGTTGTACGGGAACGTCGTCGAGTCGTTCCACCGCATCTTCTGGGTCACGAACGCATCGAAGCCGCTGCCCGCGAAGATCTGTGGCATGGTCCAGGGGTAACCGAATGTGTCCGGTGTCCAGGCGACCGTGGAGCGGCGGCCGAACCGACGCTGGAAATACCGCTGACCGTAGAGACCCTGCCGAACCAAGGACTCGCCTGCGGAGTTGTTGAGATCGGCTTCGACCCACCAGCCGCCGACCGGCGCCCACACCCCGCCCGCCGCCCGGGCCAGCGAGTCGGCGAGCGTGGGCTCGAGCCGGTCCATCGCGTCGTAGAACGCCGCACTGCTCCCGGCGAACACGTAGCCCGGGAAGATCTCGGCGAGCTTGAGCGCCGTTCGCCACGTGTTGCGGACGACCGCGATCGTCTCTCTCCACCGCCAGAGCCACGCCGCGTCGATGTGGGAGTTCCCGACGAGTAGGAGCGTATCGCGGCGCAACACCGCCGCGGCACCCGCCGTCAGGGCGTGCCCGCGCGCCCGCACCTCGGCGTAGGCCGGCGTGCCCACCGCCGCGAGCCATTCGGCGGCCACCGGCCGCGCGCTGTCCGGCAGCGCCTGGCCCAGCCGGGCTGCCCACCGGACACCGTCGGCGTACTCGGCGAAGCCGGGCTCGCGTACCTGCGCCTGCGGCAGGAGCCAGAGAGGACGCTGCCCGTCCGGCTGGATTACCAGGTCGATCGGGTCGCCGGCGCGACACGACTCGCACAGCGTTGCCGTCCCGCTCGCCACTGCGATGTCGGTCCCATTCACCCGAATGCGGGCCCGAGGGCCCAGGCCGCGGGTGAGCAGCTCGAGTGCGAGGCCGTCGAACGCGGACGGGACGCGGAGGGTGGTCTGGAGTCGCTCGGGCGTTGGCAGCGTGTCCCGCGGCGCGAACAGGTCTACCGCGGCGCCGTGCATGCGCAGCAGGGGTTCGGGATCCACGAACAGCCGGGCCGTGCCGCGGCCGCCCCGCCACCGGGCGGTCGCCGAGAGTGACCGCTCCCCGAGGGCCACGGCGCGAAGCTCGCCGAACGAGGCCGCGAGAGGCATGGCGAGTACCTCGCCCGGGGGCAGCGCGCCCAGGACGCTGTCGACGAGAGCCGTCCCGCGGGACTCGAGTACCACCCGCACGTCCCGCACGGTGTCCGGCCCCCACGCGGCGACGGCGACCGAACCGCGCATGTCGAGCTCGCCCGCCCGCCAGCGCGCGGATCCACGCACGGTGAGCGGGCCCACGTCAACGGTCGTCCGCGGGAACTGCTGCCGCGCGAGGCCGGCGGGTCGCTCGACCGCGAGGCGGAGATCGGTGACGGTGCCGCCGCCGGGTGCGTCCGCCAGTTTGCCGAGGAGGTCGAACCCGCCGGTCCGGTTGACGACCTTGAGCAACACCGTGTTCCACCCGGCCGCCAAGCGTACGCGTGCCGAATCCCGCCCGGGACCGACACCGCGCGGCACCACGTGCACCCAGACTCGCTGCCCGTTCACACGGGCGACGATATCGTCGTCGCTGTCCATCACCAGCAGGATCGCGCGCTCGTCGGGCGACCAGACATACGTGTGCGCGTAGGCGACGCTCCAGTCGGAGGGGCCGGCGAGCAGGTTGAGGTTCACCCGGCCCGTCGAGTCCGCGCCGACCACCTGGAAAGGACCGCCGGCGACCGTGTCGCCCGGAGTCGGCAGGAGCGTGGCTTCGCCCTGGAGGTAGTCCCGCAGCACACCGGCACGGCCCGTATCGGCCGCCAACGGCCCACGCACGAGCCAGTCGAGGATCAGGCGATCCTGGGCGTCCGCGGCGCGGGGAACGAGGAGCAGAGCGGTCAGCGCGAGCGCGGCACTCGGAACCCTACGCACGATGGGTACTCCGTTTGGTCCAGACGTCGAACAGTACGGCAAGGAGGATGATTGCCCCTTTCACGATCTCCTGCCAGAACGATTGCACGCCGAGCAGGTCGAGGGCGTTGTTCAGCACGCCAATGAGGAGGGCGCCGACGAGCGCCCCCGCCGCCGTGCCGATCCCACCGAAGAGGGACGCACCGCCGATCACCGCCGCCGCGATGGCGTTCAACTCGTACAGCATGCCGGCGTCCGGGCCGCCGGAGCGGAGCTGGCCCACGAGCAACACGCCCGCGAGGCCCGCGCAGGCGCCGGCGATGGCGTACACGGCGAGCTTCACCACGCGCACGGGAACGCCCGCGAGGCGGGCAGCTTCCTCGTTGCCGCCCACGGCGTAGACGTACCGTCCAAACCGGGTGCGCGTCAGCACGAAGGCCGCGACGAGCGCCAGCACCAACATCACGAGCGCCGGAACGGGGAAGCCGCGTGGGAGTCCGGGCACGGGAATGCGCCCGCCTCCCAGGACGTGGAGGGCGTCGAGTGCCGCCACCTTGGCCTCGAACCGGGGATCGTCGCGAGCCGGGAATCCGATCGGGACCCCACCCGTGAACAGGCGGGCGAGGCCACGCGCCATGGTCATCGCGGCAAGCGTGACCATGAAGGGGGCGACCCCGAGCCACGCCGTGATCGCGCCGTTCATGATCCCGGCGACGGTGCCGAGCCCGATCCCGACGGCGATAGCCGCGAGCGTCGCGCCACCCACCCCCACGGCATCGAGCACCGGGCCACTCGTGAGCGTGGCGGCCGTCAGCACTCCGGCGAGGGCGAGCACCGAGCCCACCGACAGATCGATGCCCGCCGTGACGATCACGAACGTCATCCCCAGCGCCAGTATGGCGTTGATGGACACGTGAAGCAGCACGATCGTGAGGTTGTCGCGCGTGAAGAACCCGGGGACGGCGAGCGCTCCGATCAGCACGAGCGCCGCCAGGGCAATGCCGACCCCATAGCGCGCCACCCAGCGTGCCGCGCCGGTCACGCCGCCACCGCCAGCGTCATGATGGCCTCCGGTGTAGCCGCATCCGCTGTCAGGGTGCCCGTCACGCGCCCTTCCCGCATCACCACGATCCGGTCCGCCAGGGCCAACACCTCGGGTAGCTCCGAGGAGATCAGTAGCACCGCGCGGCCTTCGTCGGCGAGCAGCCGGATCCGCCGGTGGATTTCGGCCTTCGCGCCCACGTCCACCCCGCGGGTGGGCTCGTCCGCGATGAGAACGCGGGCGTCCGCGAGCAGCGCCCGGGCGAGAACCACCTTCTGCTGGTTGCCGCCGGAGAGGGTCCGGGTCGCGCGCTCGATGTCGGGTGGGCGCAGCTGGATGCGCGTCGTGGCGTCGAGCGCCGCGAGGCGCTCCGCCTCACGCCGGACAACCCCCCCACGCGTCCACCGCTCGAGGACCGGCAGCGTGACGTTCTCACGCACCCGGAGGCCGAGGACGAGGCCGTGCCGCTTGCGGTCTTCGGGCAGGTACACCACCCCGCGGGCGACCGCCGCGCGGGGGGACGTCGGCGTGTAGTCGCGTCCATCGAGCGTGACCCTGCCCGCGGACGGCCGATCGGCGCCAGACAGGCATCGGGCCACCTCGGTGCGACCGGCCCCGACCAGTCCAGCG
>JAOUDR010000304.1 GCA_029859185.1 Gemmatimonadota bacterium | reverse complement strand
GCGGGCGAGATGGTTGCGGCTGGGGTATCGACGCAATCCGCGTTCCAAGTGGGCGAGCGGGCCGTGCTCTTCCCGATCGGTGAGAATCTGCTGTTCCGCCAGGAAGAGCAGTACGCCCTCTACGATGTCATGCCCGATGACCGTCGCTTTGTGATGCTCCGTGGGAAGAACCTGCAGGTGGTTGAGCCGGAGTTCATTCTCGTCGATCAGTGGCCGGCGGAACGCGAAGGACGCCGATGACCGAGATCCCTTCACGGCTCGCCGCCGCGCTGGCCGACCGCTACCGCGTCGAGCGCCACATCGGCGAAGGTGGCATGGCCAGCGTGTACCTGGCGCATGACCCCAAGCACGATCGCAAGGTGGCGCTCAAGGTCCTGCGACCGGAGCTCGCGGCCATCCTCGGCGGTGAGCGGTTCTTGAACGAGATCAAGGTCACCGCCAACCTCCAGCACCCCAACATCCTGCCGCTCTACGACTCGGGCGAAGCGGACACCTTCCTCTACTACGTGATGCCGTATGTGGAAGGGGAGTCGCTGCGGGACCGCATGGACCGGGAGAAGCAGTTGCCGGTCGAGGAGACGGTCGAGTTGGCAAAGGCCGTCTGCGGCGCGCTGGACTACGCGCACGAGCAGGGCGTAGTGCACCGTGACATCAAGCCGGAGAACATCCTGCTGCAGCGCGGCCAGCCGCTGGTGGCGGATTTCGGGATCGCGCTGGCGGTCTCGCAGGCCGGGGGTACGCGCCTCACGGAGACGGGACTCTCGCTCGGGACCCCGCACTACATGTCGCCCGAACAGGCGATGGGTGATCGGGAGATCGACGCCCGGAGCGACATCTACTCGCTCGGGGCCATGGTCTACGAGATGCTCGCCGGCGAGCCACCGCACCTCGGGAACTCACTCCAGGCGGTGGTGGCCAAGATCCTGTCCGAGCGGCCCATGCCGCTGAGCCAGTCGCGCGATCTGCTGCCACCCAACGTGGATGCGGCCGTGCAGCGGTCGCTCGCCAAGAGTCCCGCCGATCGGTTCACACGGCCAGCCGACTTTGCCGCCGCGCTCAAGAACCCGTCGTACGCGCTGCCCACGATGACCGTTGCGGCCGCGGTCCCCGCACCCACCGGTCCGTCCGCCCGCCGGTCCGCCGCCATCACCGCCGTTGCGGTCGTCGCCACATTGGCGGCCCTTGTGGGATGGCTGCGGCCGCGGCCCGAGCCGCCGCGGCACGTCGTGCGTTACAGCATGGCCCTCCCGATGTCCGAGCAATTGGGCATCGAGCGAGGCAGCCGCGTCATCCTGTCGCCCGATGGCTCCCGCATCGTGTACCTCGGGGCGAGTCAGGCCGGGGCGCAGCTCTGGATGCGCCGGCGCGATCAGCTCACCGCGCTGCCGCTCTCCGCGACGGTCGGTGTGAGCCACGTATTCTTCTCGCCGGATGGATCCCGGATCGGGTATCTGGCGTCGGAACCCGCGAGCACGATTCGCGTCGCCACGCTGGGGGGCGGCCCGCCGCTCATGGTGACGGATTCGTTGGTCGGGCTCGATGGAGCGACGTGGAGCGCGGATGGCTTCATTTACTTCGATGGCATCACGGCGGGGGGCACTACAGGACTCGTGCGGATTCGCCCGGCGGGCGGGACGCAGGAGATCGCGACGGTGGTGGACACGGCCGCCGGCGAGACGGACCACATCTGGCCGGAGGCGCTGCCCGATGGCAGGGGTGTGCTGTTCACGGTGGGTCGAGGGCAGGATCTGGGCGAGGCCGACATCGGGGTCTTGTCGCCCGACGGTGGCCCGCACCGGGTCCTGGTACGCGGTGTGAGTGCGCGATACGCCGAGTCCGGGCACCTGCTGTACGTGACCGCCGACGGCACGCTGATGGCGGGTCCGTTCGACCTGAAACGGCTCGAGCTGACCGGCGAGGCCACGCGGATCACCGAAGGCCTCGCGGTCCGGCCGTTCGGCTCGGTGGACGTGACGATCTCGCGCACCGGTACCCTGATGTACGTCACCGGCAGTCAGGTCACGGAGCCGGGCGAGATGGTCCGGGTGACCCGCAGCGGACAGGCGGAACCACTCGACGCCGGGTGGATGGGGGACTTCCGAACCGTCGCGATCTCGCCCGATGGCAAGCAGCTCGCCGTGAGCCTCGTGCAGGGCTCGGAACAACAGGTGTGGGTGAAACAGTTGCCGAGAGGGCCGCTCAGCAAGCTCACGTTCGAGGGAACCACGGCCTACCGGCCGGCGTGGACCGCGGATGGTCGCTCGGTCGGGTTCATCTCGAACAGCCGGGCCGGGGTGCTGAGCCTCTTCGTCAAGCGGGCCGACGGCAGCGCCATGGCCCAGTGGATGCCGTTTGACAGCGCCGGACGGTCCGTTGGCGAGGTCACCTGGTCACGCGACGGGGCGTGGCTCGTCTATCAACTGGCAGGCAGCGGATACTGGGCGCGGCGCACCTCGGGCGACACCGTCGCGCGACTGCTCACCACGGCCGCGCAGGGTGCCTCGTTCGGCGCCACGCTGTCCCCCGACGCCAAGTGGCTGGCCTACTCCTCGAACGAGTCCGGCCGCACCGAGGTCTACGTGCGGCCGTTCCCCAATACCGAGGAGGCCAAGTGGCAGGTCTCGACGCGGGGCGGATCCATGCCACGGTGGGCGCCGAACGGACGGGAGATCTACTATCACGACTTCGGGGAGAGCCTGGTGGCCGTCGAGGTGCGTGCCGGGGCCAGCTTCGCGATGGGCGAGCGCCGCTCGCTCTTTCCGAATGCGGCGTTCCGGCGGTCGTTGGGCGCATACGATCTGCTGCCGGACGGATCGTTCGTGATGATCCGCCAGAATCTCGGACTCGACAGCAGCTACGAGTTGATCGTGGTGGAGAACGTCTTTGCGGCGCTGCAACAGGAGTCCAGCTCGTAGCGCGCCCGGACGGTGCGTGGGATGAACGAGCGCGAACACGTGGAGAACACATGAACAGCCTGGTCGCACGCGGTAGGATGCTCCTGACCGCCGCGCTGGTCGTGGTGGCGGCTCCAGTGTGGGCCCAAACGACCGGCATTCCCGAGGACATCAAGGCCGTCATCCGCGCCCGCGTGGATACCGGTGTCAGCATGAGCATTGTGGTCGGGGTCGTGGACGCCTCCGGCACGCAGTACTTCGGGTACGGGCAGCTTGCGGACGGCGATCCGCGCACGCCGGACGAGCACACGGTGTACGAAATCGGCTCCATCTCCAAGGCATTCACCGGGGTGCTGCTCGCCGACATGGTGGAGCGCGGCGAGGTTCGGCTCGACGACCCGATTACGCGATTCCTGCCGGAGGGGGTTCGGGCACCGACGCGCAATGGGAAGGTGATCCGGCTAGTGGATCTAGCGACCCATTCCTCCGGCCTGCCCCGGATGCCAAGCAATTTCGCGCCGGCGGACGCGGCGAACCCCTACGCCGACTACACGGTCGAGCAGATGTACGAGTTCTTGAACGGCGTCACACTGCAGCGCGACATCGGGGCCCAGTACGAGTACTCGAACTACGGTATGGGGTTGCTCGGCCAGTTGCTCGCGAACCGCGCGGGGATGTCCTACGAGGCCTTGATGGTGGAACGGATTGCCGGTCCGCGGGACCTCGCGGACACGCGCGTGGAGTTCACGGTTCCCATGCGCAGCCGACTCGCCCTGGGACACAACATGGGCATTGCGGTCGCCAACTGGGACATCCCGGCGCTTGCCGGCGCAGGCGCCATCCGGTCCACGGCCGCGGACATGCTGACGTTCATCGCTGCCAACATGGGGCTGGTGGAGACTCCGCTGCTCCCGGCGATGCGGGCGTCGCACGCCGCGCGCGTCGGCACGGGGCGAACGGACATGCAGGTGGCGCTTGCCTGGCACGTGCGGCAGGGCCAGGGTGGTCCCACCATCTGGCATAACGGCGGCACCGGCGGCTACCGCACCTTCACCGGCTTTCGGGAGGACGGATCCCGCGGCGTCGTGGTGCTCACCAACTCGAGCCCGGATGGCGCCGACGACATCGGGTTTCATCTGCTCGACTCGAGCTTTGCCCTCGCGACGGTAAGGCCGTCGGTGGCCATCCCGGTGCACCGGACACTCGCCAGCCAAGGGGTCGCGATGGCGCGAGCACGGTACCGGGATCTCCGGGAGCAGGCAACGGACGCATACGACTATGGGGAGCCGGCGCTCAACACGCTCGGCTATCTATATCTCCAGAACCAGGGTGACACGGAGACGGCGATCGAGTTGTTCAGGCTGAATGTCGAGATGTTTCCGGGCTCCGCCAACGCGTACGACAGTCTCGGTGAGGCCTTCATGCTCGCCGGCGAGACCGACTCCGCGGTTGCGTACTACCAGACGTCGCTTGCCCT
>JAOUDR010000303.1 GCA_029859185.1 Gemmatimonadota bacterium | reverse complement strand
GCTGCCTGCTACTCCTTGTGCCCCCTACGGATTGTTTGCCGTTTTGAGCAGGTCAATTGGTAGAGTAATGAGCCTCCAGAGACTAGGGAACAAGCCCTGCCCGACGTGGGCAGAGCGGGGAACGCAAGCATCATCGGCGGGCGAGGCGAGTTGCCTCGCTGGTACGTCAATTTTACCCGCTGGCAATGCGCCGTGCGAGCAAGCGAGTGGGAATTCTTGTTCGTAATGGGGTGAACTCGGGGCGCGCGGTGACGCAGTTGTCGATGGCGCAAGGTCGAACGGCGCGCCAGCATCGGCGGTCGCGGCGCCATCTCGCGCGTCCGTCTCGGTTGGCGGCGCGCCAGCCTCGGGCACCAGAGTCTCCTCGGCCCTCATGTCAGTCGGAAGGATCTCGTTGTGCCAGGCCGGGGAGTCGACGACCAAGGGGCCCGGATCGGCACGGGTCGTGTCGAGCGCCGAGTCGCTGCTGTCCGCAGGGGTCAGTGCGCAGGCAGGAGGGGGCGCGGGCCAACGCCCGCCGGGCGGAGAGATCGTGAGCAGGCCGTGTGCTTGCAGCGCCTCGGAGGCAGCCACGCGGTCGATCGCGGCCTGGTCCTGTCGGTTAAGTGTCTCGCCCTCCGGAACTTCGCGCTTGGCCCGCTCGATGCACCGCTTGATCGCGACGGTTTTCCGAAAGGCCCGGCGTTCCTCGTCGGTGAGCGGCGTGCGCTGCTCCCAGGCTTCGGCGGGGGTGCGGGCCGGAGAAGGCAGGCCACGGGGCCGATCGAGATGATTGATCCGAGCGAGCGCTTGTGCCAAGTCGCGCGCGGCCCAATCGCCCGGATGTCCCGCGCAGACGGCTTCGTAGTCCGTATAAGTACGGAGCGTACCGTTGGCCCGCTCGCAACCGCCGTTGTACTGGGGCCGTAAGGGGGGCGAGAACAAGGCCACAACTTCCCATTCGACCAGCAGCTCGGCTGTCAGTTTGGCGATAAAGGCCGAGCCGTTGTCACTCTTGAGGACCAACGGCGCACCATGTTCGACGAACAGCGCCTGCAGCGCGTAAACCACCACCGCGGCCGTTTGGCCGGTCATGGCCTGCCAGAACAGTTGATACTGGCTCCCCAGGTCACGAACAGCCAGCACGCACTCGAACCGGCCATCGACCAGTCCCGGAGGAACGACGAAGTCGAGGGCCCAGACCGCCCCGGCCCGATGCCAGGTGAGTCGGCGGCCGTCGTAGTGATAGCGGACGCGGCAGACCCGTCGATAGCGACCGAGGATCCTCGCGAGTTCCGCCCGCGACACGCCGCCAAAGGAGCTTCTCAGCGCCGGCAACCCGACGTGTGGACCCGTTTGTTTCAAGAGGCTCAAGACCTGCGTGCGGACTTCCGCGGAGCAATGGGCCGCCGGCCGCCCGCAGCGGCGGGCCTCTAACCTGTCGGCTGGACACCGCCACCGTTTTCGCCAGTGCCGTAGCGTCCGGGCGGAGATTCCCAAGCACTGAGCGGCCTCTTGGGCCAAGAACCCGTGGTGAATCGCCCAGCGGCAGAGGCTTACGGCATGCCACCGCACCAGCCGCTCGTGCTCTCTCCGCGGGAGCTGATCGACGAGCCCCCGCCGCCAGCCGTGGGTGATCTTTGGTTTTGGATTCATAGCCGCTTCACTCGTCAGGAGGTTCCAGTGTCTTTCTTCCCGCCGCCGCCGCTGCGCCGGCGTAGCAGCCGCTGCCGCCGCTTGCGGAACGTTTTCGGATCGGTCGTTTTTTTTTCCGCGGGAGGCGAGTGGCCCACCACGTGCGGCAGCACTTGGGCCAGTTCGGCCCGCACCTCGGCCATGACTAACCGGGCCTCTAGGGCCCGTACTTGCTCTCGCAGCTCGGCGACCTGCCCGGCGTCGGGCGAGACGGGAGCCGGTCGCCGTCCTGGGCGAGCTGGCTCCAGGCTGTCGGCGGCAGCCTGAAGCCACTCGTCTCGCAACGCGTGGAACCGCGACTCATGAACATCCAAACGCTCACACGCCTCGGGGATGGTCAACTCTCCCGAGAGTGTCGCCAGGATCGTCTTGAGTCGCAGCTTGGCAATGTCGGATGCTTCCACCTTGCGCTCCACATGTTGTAGTCCCAGGGGTTTTCTGCCAGCCTTGGCCATGTCACGCACTCCTGATTACGTCCGTGATCCATCCTGCCGCCGGAGCAACACCGTTCGCTCCGGCTCGCTACCTAGCCTCCTAGGCCGTTGGTTGTAACGGTTCGGGCTTTTCGGCCAAAGACGAATCGCTACGCATCGCGGCCGCCGCCTTCAGAGCCCGCGCCGTGGGACGACGCTTACGACCTTTCTTGCCGGCGCCGGGGGCCGCCGGTTTGGTGGTCGGTGGAGGCGCTAACCCCACGGCCCGCTGCGCCGCCCGCACCAGGGCCTGCTGTCGGCCACACTCCCGCTGGAGATGGGCCACCTGCTTTTCCAGAGCCAGCAGTTTGCTGGTTTCCGTCACCACGCGCCCCTTGGGTCGAGGCTCGCAGGCCCCCAACAAGCCTTGCAGGGCCCGCTGTTCCAGGAGGTAATAGCGTGGCAACGACGTCCCCAGCGTTTGAGCGGCATTCGTCGGAGTGCGGCTCCCCGCCAGGACTTCGAGAATGGCCGCCGCCAACCGCTTGGCCTCCGTGCTCCCTTGCGGCGGACCGACCCGCTGCGGCTTGCTCGGAACCTTGGCCTTCGTCCCGTTGTGGTGAGACGCGCTCATGCGTTACCTCCCGGCGACGGACCTTCCCCCGGCGGATCCGACAGAATCTCGCAGTCGACCAGGTCGTACAGCACGTCGTCCAAGGGCGAGGTGCCAGGCGCTGATTCCTGGCCGCACATCTCCTCGGCAAGGTGGCCCGCCGGTGAGCCATCCGGACAGACCGGTCGGGGAAACGAGGGGGTCGCCGGTTGCTCCGCCGGCGTCGAAATGGCCACGGGCGGGACCAACTCGACTTCCTGCCGCTCTTGTCCCTCACGGGTCAGGATGACCCGTTCCCCTTCGGCATGCACGCTAAAAGCCTGACCCGCCACCTGGCCTGTCATATAGAAGGGGGTCTTGGGGACTCCCTGGCGGGCCAGTTCCAGCGCGTTGGCCGCCACCCGTTCGTCCAAGGTTCGCCGCACGTCGACCGCTGCCCCGAAGAATCGGTCGGCCGGGACCAGACCCTCCAGCGATTGATGCGATCGCTGGAAGTTGTAGTAGTCCATGAACAGGCCGATCCGTGTGCGGGCGTCCGCTAGGTCGACGAACACGGCCGTTTCCAGGAACTCCCGCCACAGCGTCCCCCAGAAACGCTCGATTTTTCCCAGGGTTTGGGGGCGTCGGGGCTTGGCCACGACCTGGCGGATGCCCCGCTTTTCCAACTCCTTGGTGAAGGCGCTCTTACCCCGCCAGGTGACGTACTGGCTGCCGTTGTCGGTCAGGATCTCCTCGGGCGTGCCGTAAGAGTCGATGCCCGCCCGTAGCACTTCCAGCACCAGGGCCGAGGACTGGCTAGCATGTAGCCCGTAGCTCACCATGAACCGGCTGTGGTCGTCCATGAACGCCACCAGGTACACCCGGCGGTTCTGCCGCTTGAGCATGAAGGTGAAGAGATCGGTCTGCCAAAGCTGGTTGGGCTTGGCCCGCTCGAAAGACCGCACCTTGTCGGGATGCGGTCGGGTGGGGCTCTCTTCAAGTTGATAGCCCGCCTCGTGCAGCACGCGGGACACGGCGGAGGGACTGGCCGGGAGCGCCGGACCGCGGAGCAGCGCATCGCTGATCCGCTGGCAACCCCAACTGGGGTTGGCCTCTTTGAGCATCAGGATGGTGCGCTTGGTGAGCTCCGGTAGTCGGCTCCCCTTGGCCGTACCGCGCGGTTGGTCCATCAGCCCGGCCGGGCCGTGCTCGGCGAACTGCTTCTTCCAAGCGTAGAGCGTGTGCGCGGTGACGCCGACCAGCGCCCCGAAATCTTTCGCCGGCAAGCCGCTGCGCTGCCAGCTATCGAGGATCAACAGCCGCTGCGGGGGCGTGAAGGGTTGCTTCTTGGCCTCGTCAGGTTTGACCAACCGCTTTCCACGTTTGATTCCCACTCCCGTGGGTAACTGGAATGGTCGGTCCTGCACCTCCGCGATCGGTGACTCGTCAGGCACCCGATGGCCGTGGTTCACGGTCGATTCATCGGCAGTCGACGCGGCCTCCGGATGGTGCGTAGCGCTCGCTAACCCGCCGAGCACGCTAGCAGCTAGCGTTTGTAACGGTGGTGCGGTCGCAGGCAGCACCTGGTCGGGACTTCGGAACTCGGACATGACTTCCTCCTTCAGCGGCTGGGCCGCTGGATTGGAGGAGGTCATTACTCCACACAATTATCGACTTGTTGTGGCAAACGTTTCGGGAGGGACGACA
>JAOUDR010000302.1 GCA_029859185.1 Gemmatimonadota bacterium | reverse complement strand
CGTGAAGGACGTCCGTGCTCCCGTCATGGTCCTGCACGGCGCCAACGACCCGCGTGATCCGGTAACGGAGTCGGATCAGTTTGTTCGCGGCATCCGCGAGATCGGCGGCGAGGTGGAGTACTTGCGGTTCCCGGACGAAGGGCACGGGATCCGGAAGCTCGCGAATCGGATCATCGCCTATCGGCGAATTGCGGCGTTTCTGGAGCGGACGTTGGGGGTAGGGATGGTGCCGTGAAACGTGAAACGTGAAACGTGAAACGACGCTGACCGCCGTTTCACGTTTCACGTCGTCACGTTTCACGCCGGTTCAGTTCGTCGCCGGCACCCCCGCCTTCCGCGGCATCATCGCTTCCCGCACGGCCAGATGATAGACGGTCGCGGCCACGACGACCGCTGCCTGCTTGAGGTCGTCGATCTGCAGATGGTCGTACACGTCGAGGAAGGTGTGATGGCTCTGCGACGAATACGCGATGGGATCCTGGATGAAGTTGAACCCAGGTATGCCCGCGGCGTCGAACGCCAGGTGATCGGTCCCGCCCGTGTTCCCGTGTTTGACCGCCACCACGCCGAGGTCACGGAACGGCCAGAGGATCTGCTCGAACACCGGGATGACCGCGTCGTTCGACTGATCCCAGATCCCGCGGAGCTTGCCCGTGCCGTTGTCCACGTTCACGTACGCGGAGATCTTGGCGTGCAGCTCGGGGTGGTTCTCGACCCAGTTGCGCGAGCCCAGCAGGCCCTGCTCCTCGCCACTCCACAGTCCGATGCGCACCGTCCGGCGGGGCTGGAGCCCGAGGGTCTTGAGGATGCGCATGGCTTCCATCATGACGGCCGACCCCGCGGCGTTATCCATGGCACCGGTGCCGAGGTGCCAGGAATCGAGATGGGCGCCGAGCATGACGTACTCGTCAGCTTTGTCCGTGCCGGGCAGGTCGGCCAGCGTGTTGTAGGCCTTGAGGTCATCGCTGAAGAACTTGTTCGTGACGTTCAGCTCGATCTGGACCGGGACGCCGCGTTCGACGTTGCGGTACAGTTGCGCATACTGTTCCTGCGAGACCACCAACTCCGGCAGCGGCTCCGGCAGCTTGGGATCGCGTCCCGCCGTGCTGCCGCCGCCACGCAGGATCCCGTACGCGCGGGACGACGGCACCAGGATCGCCGTCACACCCTCGCGACGGAACATCGCGTCAGCCGAATCCCGCACTTCGCGCATGGCGCGGAATCGCGCCATCATCTGCTCCCGCTGCGCCGGGTCGGGTGCGGCACCGGTCCGCTCCGGCGGCGGACCAAGCAGTTCATCCAACGAGGTGCGTTGCGCGGGCGCCTCCCACATCTCCTCGATGTCGGGCTCGGGCTGCATCATGACGATCGCGCCCTTGAGCTTCCCGGCATACCCGGCCAGGTCGGCGGCGGTCTCCGCGCGCACCACGACGGCGGTGCCCGTGACCGTCCCCTTGGTGGATCCGGTCCATGCGGTGGGAATCGCCTGCAGCGCCTGCACATAGGGCGTCACCACACGGCCGCTGTAGCTGACCCGCTCCCAGCCACGCCCGAAGTCGCCCCAGGGCTCCACCACGACGTTGGAAAGGCCCCACTCGGTGAGCTTCTGTGCGGTCCAGTCGTTGGCACGCTTCATTCCGGGCGAGCCCGTGAGTCGGGGCCCGTTGACGTCGGTGAGGTAGCCGGCAAGCGCAGGGATCTGCGAGCGTTGCAGGCCCTCCTCGCGGATCTTGTTCACGACGTCGAGATCGACCTTTTCCTGTGCCACCTGAGCCGATAGCGGTGCTGTGAGAACCGCCAGGCCCACGGCGAGAACGGCGGCCGTACGATGGACGTGGTTCATGGTGTCTTCCCCTGTATCTGAGGTTGTAGCGCCGAGGTAAGTTGCCGTGTGGCCCCGGCTGAGGGAAGGCGCAGCGTGATCCGGGTCACCATCACCTGGCATGGGTGCAAGAATTCGCGCAAACCGGCTGCAGATTGCATCTTTGAAAACGAGCACGCGGGTGCTCTGGAGGGTTCGGTGCGGAGGGCTAACCGTCCGTGGCACACCCACTTCTCCTGGCTGGTCGCAGGTGGTATGGGGGTTGCGATGCACGGTAGGAGCACGGACTCGCGCCGGGGACGCTCGCTTTTCACAGCGGCTGGACAAAGCCGCGCGCACCTTTACCCTGCGGGCGACCACAGGTGGGACTCAGATCTCCCGCAGTTGTGCGGGGTACGACGGCCGTGCTACCGGAGGCAGGCATGACACACCGGGTAACGACCCAACGTCGGTTCGACCCTCACGGTACTCGCGGCGTCTCGCTCGTCGAGTTGCTCACGGTGGTCGTCATCATTGGAGTGATGGTGGCGATCGCGCTTCCGCGGATCGACGTCAGCCGATATCGAGTGAACAGCGCGATGCAGACGGCCGGCCTGCTCCTGATCTCAGCCCAGCAGCAGGCGGTGACACGCCAGCACGACTTCGTGGTGGGATTCGACGCGCCGAATGGGAGCATTCGCGTGCACCAGGATGCCAACAACGATGGCAAGATCGACGCGGGAGAGCGTGTCCGGAACTGGCCGCTCGGTGACAACGTCGTGTTCGGGCGCGGCGGTGCGCCGGCGTTCGCCATCGGTCAGCCCGCCGTCACGTTTACCCAGGTCAGGGAGGGGTTGCCCTCCGTGATCTTTCACCGTAGCGGCAGCGCCAGCGAGTATGGCGGCTTCTATCTGACGTCCCGACGGTCGGCACTTGGCGGCCTGTCGCGGGATGCGCGAGCAATCGAGGTCGAACGTGCCACTGGGCGCGCGACGTGGTACCGATATGTCAACCAGTGGAGCAAGGATTTCTGACCGTGACCCGACGCGGATTCACCCTGATTGAAGTCATCATCGCGATGGTCATCCTGGTGGTCGGCATCCTCGCGATGTCAGCGGCCGTGGGCCAGTTCGTTCGCCAGACCTCGCAGAGCGAGGTGCAGACGGTGGCGACCCAACTCGCCCAGGAGCGGCTCCAGATGATCCAGATGGACCCGGCCTACGGCAATCTGGAAACGACGTACGCAGGATCGGAGTCGTCCCTGCCCGGCGCCGCCGGCTTCGCCCGCAAGACCGTAATCACCCTGGTCGGCGGGGCAGGCCAGACGACCGACTTCAAGCGCATCACGGTTACCGTGACGGGGCCGGGGCTCCGGACCCCCGTCGTTCGCACTACCACCATGGCGGCACCATGACGACCATGATCCCAGGTCGTGCCAATGCGCGCGGCATGACCCTTGTCGAGTTGATGATCGCCCTCATCGTCTTCTCGGTGATCGTGAGCGGGGCGCTGACATTCCTGTCGAGGTCGAGCCAGGCGTACCGGGTGGGGTCGGCCCGGATGGAGATCCTGCAGAACCTGCGCTACGCCGCGGGGGTGCTGGCCACCGATCTCCGGACGGCCGGGGCCAATCTGCCGGACGCGCAACCCCAGTTCGTGTACGTGGGCACGGATGTCATCGCCTTCAATGGCGACTACGCCACCAACGTGCCAGGCGACGCCTGGGCCGTCTACTACGACCCCGACGCCGGCACGGGCTCGGTAACGGCATTGCAGACCGCCCAGAAGATCACGATCCCCAACTCCAGCTATCTCTATCCCTCCGTGGACTATGCGGCGCTGGGCACGAACAGCCCGGCCGAGCTGCAGGTGTTTTTCTTTGCGCTCGACGGGACGACGGCTCGGAGCGATGACTACATCCTGTACCGGCAGGTCAACGACCGCGCACCGGAGATGGTGGCGCGCAATCTGCTCCAGACCGGCAACACGCCCTTCTTCCAGTATTTCCGGCTGCGGATTCCCACCGGGGCCCCCGCGCGGGTCGAACCGGTACCGAACGGCGAGCTTCCGCTCATTCACACGACGCCCACCCACCAGTCTCCAGCGGACACGGGCGCGTCGGCCCGCGCCGACAGCATCCGCGGTGTGCTGGCCAGCTTCACCGCTACCAATGGCCTGACCGGCACTCGTGAGCGGCAGCGCTCGCTCACGCGACTCATTCGGTTTCCAAACGCCGGCCTGACCACGGTACGTACCTGCGGCGACGAGCCGATCCTTGGCACTCCCCTGGTGGCCTCACCGGTCGTGCTTGGCACCGGCGCCGCCATCCGTCTGGTCTGGAATGCCGCGGTGGACGAAAGCGCTGGGGAGACCGACGTCGTGCGGTACGTGCTCTGGCGGCGCCTGGCGGGCGAGCCCCAGTGGGGCGATCCCTACCGGAGCATTCCGGCCGGAAACGCCGCGTACCAGTGGGAAGATCAAAACGTCGTAGCGGGCACGCAGTACGAGTACGCGCTGGCCGCGCAGGACTGCACACCAACGCAGTCCACGCTGGTCACCGCGGGTCCCGTACTGGTGCCATGACATGAAGGAGACA
>JAOUDR010000301.1 GCA_029859185.1 Gemmatimonadota bacterium | reverse complement strand
CTGCACGAGCAGCCGCGATCCATCCGCGGTCCACCATACGGCAGGCATGCGCCGGCCCGAGCCGCGGTTTGCGGTCCGGAGGATTTCGCGAGGTACCCCCCCCTCGCGCGGGAGCACGGCGATCGAGAGAAACGGCTCATCGGAGAGGTCGGCACCACGGTTCGTGGCGCCCGAGCCCTGCACGAGGGCGATCCACTCGCCATCCGGTGAGACCGCGGGGTTCGCGTACTGATTCGGAACGGTCGTCAACTGCGTCGGTTCGCGGTTCCGCTCGCCGAGGGGAATGGTCCACACGTGTCCGCCGACCGAATCCTGCCAGCTCACGAAGACGAGGTGGGTGCCGTCGGGGGTGAAGGTCGGAGCGAAGTCGAAAGGCTCCCCGGGAACCCCTGCCGGAGTGGCTGGTATCCCCGCGCCGGGGCCGCCCGGCCGCCCACGCTGCGCGCGGCGGTCGGGCTCAGGCAGCGGAATGACCCGGGTGGGGGCTCCACCAGCGCTCGGCATGGCCCAGAGTGTCCCGACGGCCTGGAACACGAGCGTCCGCCCGTCGGGCGAGGTGACCGGCCAGCGTATCACTCTTACCGGCAGCGCGTTGTCGGGCACGCGATGTGAGAAGTGAAGCGCCTGCTCGACGACCTGCTCGACGTCTGCCGTGAACGGAACGGGCGTGTCCGTCCCACTCGCCACATCCACGCGGTGCAGCTTCCCGCCGAAACTCACGACGACAGCAGTACCATCCGGTGTCCACGCGTACCCGGGATAGGTGCCGTGGACCGTCCAGGTCTCCATCTGGTCTCTGTCGAGCCCGTCAAACGCCTGGTGCTCCGCCCCGGTTGAGAGATCCCGCAGCATGAGGACGGTCTTCGCGCCAATCCGGCGGAGGAACGCGAGGGTCTTCCCGTCCGGGGAGACGGTCGGGCGAATCGCGCCTCCGGGACCGGTGGTAACGGGCTCGACATCCCCCGTCACACGATCGACGCGCGAGATCTGGAAGATCCCGGTGTAGGGGTTCCTGTTGTAGTCGAACGGCGTGGTCCAGCTGTAGTAGACCCACCGGCCATCCGCCGAGGGGAACGGCTCGTTCTGGTCGGACGTGAAGCTCGTCTTGTCCTTGAGCTTGACGCCGCTGCCACCATCGCGGTGGAACAGCCAGATCTCGCCGCCGCCGATGGAGCGCGTGCTCCGCACGTGCCGCTTGGCCACGATGTACTCGCCGTCCGGCATCCACGCCGGGGCCGTGGGGAAGCTGTCGTCGAGCTTGGTGAGCTGTCGGGGATTCGATCCATCGGCATTGACGAGCCAGAGGTTGTCCTTCCCGCTGCGGTCGCTCACGAAGACGATGACCGTTCCATCGGGACTGTAACGCGGTTGGTGGTCGAATCCGCGTCCGGTCGTGAGCCGCTCTGCCGCACCACCGGCCATGGGGACCCGATAGATGTCTCCCAGCAGGTCGAACACGACCCACGCACCGTCGGGACTCACGTCGACGTTCGTCCAGGTGCCCTCGTCGGTCTGGAAGCGAATCGTGTCGGCGGGTCCGTGGACGTCAGCGACATTCCACGGGGCCTCCTGGGCGGCGAGACCAACGGGGATGAGCGCGACGGCGACGAGCAGGCGGAACAGGGACATGTCAGGCAGCTCTCGGAGATGGGTGAACCCGGTGGACTGCGGGAACGGTCGTCCCTCGGAACGGGGGAAACTAACGGTCGGGAACCGCGTACGGATTACCCGCGAGTCTGGCGAGCGGTCCCTCCAGCGTACACTTTCTCTGTTCTCCCCGACGGAGGCCATGATGGACAGACAGGTCCTCGCGCTGCTCATTCCCATTCTTGCCCTGACCATTCCCGTGGCAGCCGTCATCATGCATGGCATGCTGAAATTGGCGCGGGTGCGGGTCGAGGAGGCCAAGGCCCGGGCGGGTGCCCTGGGCGAGGGCGCCCCCGAGCTGACGGCGTTGCGCGACGAAGTGACCGACCTCCGCGCCGAGCTGAGCGAGGTGCAGGAGCGGCTCGATTTCACCGAGCGTGTGTTGGCGCAGCAACGCGACCTGCCGAAGCTGCCGGAGAGCCGATAGCCGATAGCCGATAGCCGACAGCCGAAGGACCAGGGTAGTTTGCGTTGCGACCCGCCGGCCTGCGAGCCCGCCCGTCCCCTACTCCGTTCGCAACACCAGTCGCCGTTGCCCCGGATCGAACGTCACGAGTACGACCCGCCGTTCGTGGACGACAATGGCGGTGTCGAGCACGAGTTCGGGAGGGAGTCGATCGAGGCGCCCGCGGCCGGGGGTCGCCGATACCGAGTCTCCCGTCGGCGATTGCGGTGAGGACGGCTCGTCGACTCGGGTGAACCGCACGATCACGTGGTGCGTGCCGGGATCGGTCACGAACTCCCGGTAGAGATAGACCGGCCGGTCGTGCCGAACGCCCCCGCCCCACACGGGCTCGTCCACCAACGTCTCGCCGTCCCGAACCACTGTCAGCTGATAGGCGGCCGACCGTCCTTCGCAAATCACCGCCTGTCGCATGTGTCGCGGCAGGTTCGCCAGCTCCGCCTCCGGCACCACGCGACAGATCTCGACGCGCTCCGGCTGTCCGCTCCACGAGAGACGGAGCAGGCCGGCCTCGGTGCCGTGCGCTCGCTGTGGTGCGCGTGAGAGCGCGGCCAGCAGCACCGTGGTGCCGACCGCGCCGAGTCCGCCCAGGGCGACACGAATCGACCGGATCATCGCGCGGCATCCTCTTCTTCGAGCGGGATCGGGTTGCAGACCAGGTCGAGGTCGAGGGTGGGCTCAAGGGCGGGCTGGGCAAGACCGGCCAGGTCCGCCCGGAACGCGCGCAAGGCGGTGAGTGCCTCGTGCCGCTCCGCGGCGTTCACGTAGGCGACCCGCACGCGGCGCCGGTCCACGCGCGCCTGCAGCTCGGCTTCACGGTCGTGGTACAGCCGTTCGTCGAGCCAGCGTGGTCCCTCGCGTCCCCAGCAGTCGCGTGGCGGGCAGGAGAGGACGAGCACGCCGAGCGCGCCGCTGCGCACGGCGTGTTCGATGACGGACGTGTGCAGGTTCCCCGTGCACGCCACCGCGTGCAACTCCGCGTCGGCAGCCGCGAGAGCCGGGGCGAGGGATGCCGGGCCGCGATCGCAGGCGAGCACGACGATCCGGTCCGGATCGTGAGCGGACGCGGCGAGGAATTGCCGGAACTCGTCGAGCTGGGCACGGCCCGTGCGCCCGACCGGGCCGACGCCCATGGGCGCGCACGACCCGGCGCAGATCCCGCAGCTCACGCAGCGCGATGCGTTGACCCGCGCGACGCGTTCCGATCGTCCGTCAGCACGAAGCCCGCGGTCGCCCGTCCGTGGCACCATCGCAATGGCCTCGTACGGGCAGTCTACGACACACTGGTTGCAGGCGGTACAGAGCTGCCGGTCCACGACTGATGGTGCGGGGTGGTCGTGTCCCGTCCGCCGTGCCAGCCACGGCACCGCCGCCACGATCCCGACGGCGCTGAGCCCCAACAGCCATACGATGCCGGCCGGGAGCCGCTCGGAGAGCGGCAGCCAGAAGCCAAAGAACCAGTCGGTGGGCACCGTCTGGGGCAGCGCGAAGGGGTTGGCCTCGGGCGCCATGGGCAGCGGCCAGAGGATCGCAACCAGTGTCAGGAGTCCCACGACGGTCCACGTCAGCGCCCGCGGCGGGAGCAGGGTGGGCCGTGCCAGCCGCGCCACGTGGATCCAGACGCCCACGCCCACCGCCAGCGGTAGGGCGGAATGGGCGAAGAGATTGAGGAAGAAGAACGTGCCGGGGACGGGGCGCTCCCCGACAAACGCGCGACTGATGGGCTCGGACAGGATGGGCAGCGCGTCGAGCAGGCGTGCGGTCTCGAGGGCGAGACCGTGGCCGAACGTGTCCCAGACCATGATGAATCCGGTCACGCCGCAGACCACCAGGATTCCAACACTCACCAGGCCGGAGACCCAGGCGAGAGTGCGAGGGCCCCAGGTGCGCTCCTGGGCAAACATCCGGAGGATGTGGATGCCGGTGGCCACGAGGGCCGCATCGCTCGCATAGCGGTGGAGGCCGCGAACCCAGTTGCCGGTCCAGAGATTGTCGGTGAGGCGCGCCACGGAGGCCCACGGGGCGCCGACCCGGTAGAAGAGCAGCAGCCAGATTCCCGTCACGATCAGCACGACGAGCAGGACCACGACGATCGTGCCACTCTGGTACAACGGGTTGTACCTCCAGCCGTACAGCCGATTGCAGAGGGCGTCCGCGAGCGCCAGAGGGCGGCGGACGAGGCGTTCCAGGGGGCGGGTCAGAGGCACGCGGTGCGGGGGCGGGGGCTCCAGAATGGTCAGCCGGGGCGGTGCTTGCGCATTGGAGACTTTATCATATAATCATGTTTTTATCAAGATTATTCATGCCCCGGCAAG
>JAOUDR010000300.1 GCA_029859185.1 Gemmatimonadota bacterium | reverse complement strand
TTCCTTCGGTGGGCATCATGGAACTGGAGACGGGGATTCCCCCCCGCGCGCGGCTCGTGCCGCTCGACGAGTGACCGGGCTGCTCGCCCAGGCCACCGCGGTCTTCGTGGTGTTCGCGGAGCCGGGCTTTCCGGCCGCGGATGTTCCCGTTCCGCTGCCTGAGATCCCCGCCGCCGTCGTTGCCGCGGACGCCCGCGCGCTCGACAGCCTGCTGCATCTCCCGCGCGCCGTGCTCGTCTGGCGGCACGGATCGGCGTTCCCGCTCGAGGCATGGCCGGCCATCGACCGGTTCGTGCGTGCGGGGGGACACCTCCTGCACCTCGGCGGGGCGCCGTTCACGCGACCGGTGAGCGGGGCGGTGGGGAATCGCGTCGTCGAGCCGTCCACTGTGACCTACCTGAAGGCGCTCCGTCTGAACCAGGCCCACCGCGTGCCGCTCGATGGAACGCGCATGCGGTTCACCGGCCCGATGGAGGGACTGCCGTCGCGAGCCCCGCCGACGCGCAGTGTCGCCTGGGCGCTGGAGCCCAAGCTCGCCGGGCCACCCCGATTCGCGGGCGAGGAAGGGTCGCCGGGACGCCGCGACGGCACGGTGCGCGCCCTGGCCTTCGCGTCGCCGAACGGGGAGGCAGAGCGCTTCCCAGTGGCGGCCCTCATCGTCGTGGTCGCGTGGACGGACGGGCCGTTCGCGGGCGGGCGGTGGGTCCTGCGACTGACGGACGCCCCCCCCGTCGCGGACGAGGTGTCGCTGCTGTTGGCCGAGGCGGCGTCCGAGGGTGCCGCGCTGCGTGTGGCGCCGACGCTGGGGGCGTTCCACGACGGTGAGCCCGTGGCGGTCCGCGTCACATGGTCGGGACGATTCCCCGACAGTGGCATCCAGGTGGTCGTGCGGGACACGGCAGGTCAGGCCGTGGCTGCCGAGACGCTCGAGCGCCAATCCGATCGGGAGGGGATGGCCGTCGTTCAGTTTGCGACCCCGATGTCACCGGGCCTCTATCGCGTCGAGGCGCGGGCCCTTGGCGTGGAGCCCGCGACGACCGGTTTCTGGGTGTTCGATCCCGTGCTGTTCACCTCGGGCGATGTGCTGTCGTTCGACGCCTACACGATGCGGCGGAACGGCCGTCCCGAGCCCGTGATCGGGACCACGGTGATGTCGCAGACGGTGCATCGCGACTTCCTGCACGAGCCCGACGCGGCGGTCTGGGATGACACGTTTGCCGAGCTGGCGACGCTCGACATCAACCTCGTGCGCACGGGTGTGTGGGCGGGCTGGGACTCGATCCTGCACGACGGCACGGTCGACGAGGCCTGGCTGCGCGCGCTCGAAGCCTACTACCTGTCGGCGCGGCGCCACGGCATCCCGGTCCTGTTCACGTTCTTCGCGTTCATGCCGCCGGCGTACGGCGGGAACAGCCCCTACTTCGATCCGCGGTCGCTGGACGGCCAGCGGGCGTACGTGGGTGGTGTAGCACGGCGGTTTGCGAACGCGAAGGAGATGCTGTGGGACCTGATCAACGAGCCGTCAATCGCATCGCCGGCGCACGTCTGGTCCACACGGCCGAACGGCGACAGCGCCGAGGCGGCGGCATTCACGGGTTGGCTGCGAACCGCGTATCCCGGCACCCTCTCCGCGGACACCGCCTGGAAGGTGGCGGTGCGGCGACGGTGGCGACTACGGTCGGACGAGCCCATCGGCGTGCCGACCGAGGCCGACTTCGCCGACGTCAACATCTTCGCGGATCGTCATCCCTACCGTGCCCGAGACTACATCCGCTTCAGTCAGGACGCGTTCCAGGGCTGGGCGGCGGACATGCGGGCCACCATCCGCGCAGCGGGCTCGTCCGCGGCCATCACGGTGGGGCAGGACGAGGGTGGGCTCACCGATCGGCCCAACCCGCTGCTGCACGCCGACCCGCTCGAGTTCACGTCCATCCACACGTGGTGGCTGAACGACGCGCTGCTGTGGGACGGCGTCATGGCGCGCGCGCCGGGCAAGCCGTTGCTCGTGAGCGAGACCGGCATCATGCGGCGGGAACGACTTTCCGGCGAGGCGCACCGGAGCCGCGTGACCGCCGCGCGGCTGCTCGAGCGGAAGCTGGCGTACTCATTCGCGGCGGGCGCGTTCGGCGTCGTGGAATGGGTGTACGACGTGAACCCGTACATGGACTCCGACAACGAGGTGGCCATCGGGCTCCGGCGGGCGGACGGGAGCTATCAGCCTGAGCATGAGGTGCTGCGCCGCTGGGCGGGGTTCGTGGCGCGCAGCCGGCACCGGTTCGAGGGGCCGGCGGCATCCCCGGTGACGGTCATGGTGCCCTCCGCGGATCTCTACTCCCCCCGCGGACTCGCTGCCGCCTCCACACGCCGCGCCGTCGCGGCCCTGGCAACGCTCGGCAGCGTGCCGCGCGTGGTGTCGGAGTACCGGCCCAATCACCTCGAGGACGCGTCTCTGATCGTTCTTCCCGCCACGCGGGGGATTGCCGACTCCGCGTGGCAGGCCGTGACGCGCGCCGTCGAGCGCGGCGCCACGCTCCTCCTGTCCGGCTACACCGAGCACGACGATGCCGGGCTGCCCGCGCACCGGGTGGGCGGTGCCGAGCGGCCGCTGGGCCTCGTGGAGCGGGTTGGCGCGCCGTGGCTGGACTCGGCCACGTTCACCTACCCGCTCGACGTGGTGCAGTCGGCGCCGGCGGCCGCGGGCGACCCCTTCGAGCGATCGCTCGGCCAGGGCCGGATCATCCACTACCCGATCCCGCTCGAGTGGGCCGCAGCCGGACCGGTCACGGCCGCGTACGCGCACGCCCTCGAACGCGCCGGCATCGCGCGGCCCGCGGTGCGCGCCGATCCCGCCGCACCCGGCTTCTTCGTGACGTCGCTCGCGTTCCGCGAGGCAACGCTCGCGATGGTGGTCAACGAGCGCGGCACCGCAGGCAGCGTCCGCGTCCGCACGGCGGCAGACGCGGTCGTGACCGTGACGCTGCCGGCGGGGGCGGCCGTGATGTTCTGGGTGGATGAGGCGGGGCGGGTGGCGGATGCGACGGATCGGGCTGTGCTGAGCCCGGGTCACTGAGTCGGCGAAGTCACACGCCCGTTCACGGGCCGAGGCCGAGCCGCGGCTTCAGCCGCGCACTTGGGGGGGCGGCGCTCCCCTCCCGCGTGCGCGAGTGAACTCGCGGCTCGGCCTCGGCCGCTGAAGCGGCGGGCGCTACGCCGCAGACTCGCGCTCCAACCACTGCTCCAACCATGTCGTGCGGCGGAGTGCCGCCGGATGCTGTCGGAACCAGCTTAGCAGCGGGACCATCTCGTCGATTCGCGTCCGGCGGAAGCGCCCCGCTGCCCGTCTCCGGCCCCACGTACACGAAGCTCAGGGCATCGATCGCCGCGCGAATCCGGCTCCCGGCGGCAAACAGCCATTCGAGCGCCTCGAACCGATCACGGACGCGTGCGGCCGATTCGAAGTCCGCGTCGTCGCTCGCCCGCGCCATCGACTCCAGGCGGTAGTGCGATGGGAAACGCGAGCGACCCACTCCCGTTTTCACGACATTTTCATGGACCCTTCGCCTTCCGTTCGCCCCTACCAGAGGTAGTAGTGGCGGGAGAACCTCCGAATCCCATCTTGCACTTGTCTCTCACCGGAGTCACACGATGCCGCGCGTTTCGCTTCTGCTGGCCGTGCCGGTGGCGTGCGTGTTTGCCTGCGGCGACGCCACGGGCCCGCCGCTCCCGGTCACCTTGGACGTGACCGCGTCTGACACGATTCAGGTGACCGGTGGGACGCTCACGTTCACGGCGGTGGCGCGGGACAGCACGGGCGCGGTGGTGCCCGGCGTTGCGATCACCTGGAGTGTCGACGATCCCGGGCGCGGCCAGATCACGGCCGACGGCGTGTTCACGGCCGGACCGGGAGCGGGCGGCCTGCTGGTCCGGGCGACGGCGGCCGAGGCGGGGCTGGCCGAGTCCGTGGCGGTACGGGCCGTCGTGCCGGGCACGGTCAAGTGGACCTGGGCCGCCGCCGAGGTCGGAGGCAAGATGCCGATCCTCGGCGGGCCGGCCTTGGGGATGGACGGCACGGCGTATGTGCTTGTAGAAACCGGTCGCTTCCCGGACTTTGGCGGCACCGCCGTCGCGCTCAGCCCCGATGGTACCATCCGGTGGAATCAGCCGCTCACACAGGTCTCCATCTGCAACGGGATCGTGGTGACACCAGGCTCGGAGCAGCTTTGGATCGCGGGCGCCCGGCTCTATCTGCTCTCGGCAACCGGCCAACTCATCTGGGATACTCTGCGGGCGGTCGATCCCTACCCGGCGGTGGTCCCCGACTTCTTGGGGGGCGCGGCGTCGAGCGATCTCCTGGTGGCGGCCTGGGGGAAGCACGTGATTGCCTATGACGCCGCCGATCACGCGTTCCGGTGGGTGAGTCAGCTCGCGCCGCTCGTGAG
>JAOUDR010000299.1 GCA_029859185.1 Gemmatimonadota bacterium | reverse complement strand
GAGTGATCGGACGATCGGCCCCGATTCGCCGACCCGGACCGTCGCCGGCTCGGCCGTCACCATCGTGGCGGGATCGCGACCGGGGACGTACGCGTACGCCGCCAGTCCTCCGTCCTCGCCTGGCCGCGCGAGCTCGCGGCCGGTCGCCTTGTCGACCAGCGAGGCGATGACGCCCCGACGTCCATCCACCCGGACGCGGAACCGGTCGTTCGCAATGGTGTCGCCTGCCGGGTCGCCGCCGGCCCGGGATCCACCCGACCCACCGCGAATGTGATACGACACATGCCCACGCGCCGGAACGTCGCGTGCCACGAACGCCAACCGACCGTCGCGCAGCACCTGGCTCGGCACCGCTTCGCCCCGCTCGTTCTCCACGGCCGTGCCGCTCGGCAGGGTCACCAGGTCGGTTCGTGGCACGTCGGTCGAGTTCCACACCTCGATGGTGCCGGGCGCGAGCGCGCGGCGGCGCGCATTCACGGCGAGCTGCCGCAAGCCGGTGGCGAGCTGAACCGCCGAGTCGGCGAACGACTTCTTGCGGGCCCACTGCGCCTGCACCGGTGCCACCGCCGGCTCGCCGATGCTGTTCCACGCCCCCCACGTGTGCTCGTAGTAGAGCAGCACGAAGCGCCACGCCTCGGACAGCACGCCAGCTGGCAGCGTGATGCCCCAGCAGGCGGCCAGGTCCTCGGTCTGCTGCAGTGCCTCCGCGGCACGGCGGACCTCGGCCGTCTCGCGGGCGGTCGACTGCACGCCGTCTTCCCAGTGCCCGGTCAGATCGCCGCGCAGGCTCGGGAGCATCGCCCCGTACGCCGTTTCCAGTGCTCGGAACGCCCGTGGCACACTCGAGATCACGATCCTCGGCGACGCGTACCGCTCGTTCCACGCCCGCACGGACTCCGGGAGGTTCGGATCGGGGGGGCCGTTATCCGACCCGATGTTGTATCGCAGGACGGTCAGATCGTACGGGTAGCCCGTCTCGGCAAGGGCATCGAGGTAGCGGAAGATGTTCTCCTCGTCGAGCGGCTTCCGCAGCTCGGTGTATCCCAACCCGGTGTGAAACAGCGAGTAGCCCGCACCGTGGACCCACGTGAGCACGCTGTCCGTCCCATCGGCGGAAACCCACCAGAACGGCCGATCCCCCAGCGCGTCCGTGAAGTGCCCGATGCGATGCCCTTGGTTGGGACCGATCGAGAAGTAGCGGACGCCACGGTCTGCAAAGAGCGGCACCAGTCCCCACGTGGCGCCCGGAATGTCGGACTGCATCGCCGATACGATCGGGATCCCCGTGACGCGTTCGAGGCGGGTCTTGGCGTCGAGGGCATGGGCAAGCCCTTCCGTGGAAGCGATACCCGTCAGGAGATTGGCGAACATCGCATCCAGCGAGATCCACCCGGCCCGCACCCCTTCCACGAACGCGGTCGAGTCGCCGGGATGGTGGGCGAGGAAGGACTCGACGGCCCACAGCCCTTCGGGGTGCCACACGAACCGCTCGCCGTCCGGTCGTTCCGCCGTGGCCCGACCCAGTCGCAGCGCTTCCCGCAGATGACTCCAGTGTCGCCGCTCCACGGAGTCCTGGTGCTCGGTGTACCCGATGTCGAGGTGCGTGTGGTGGATCAGGTGCACCTCGAGGGGCCGCACCGTGGTCACCGTGAAATCGGATTGGACCGTTAATGCGCCGAGCCCGACGGCGAGATGGACCCTGGTATCGGCCATCACGGCGGGTACCGGCAGCTGGACCCGCGTGTGCCCGCGCGGCACCACCGTATCGACCTCCCCAATCGGACCCGTCATCCGGAACCGGGCCTCGTCGTCGAGGGAGAGCACATCCACGCGCACGATCTGCCGAGGACCGCTCGGGCTTCGTAGCAGCGCGGGTGCGTTCCGCAGGATCACCTGATTCCGGAGCGGTTCTTTGAACACCATGAACCAGGTGCGCCGTCCCTGGCTTTCCCCCGCCACGCGCAGCCGCAGCGGCGCACCCGGCACGACGCGCGCTCGGGGCACGTGCAGGAACGCATAGCCCATGAGGTCGCCGTATTTGTCCACGATCGTGGCGTGAAACGCAATGCGGATGCCATCGAGGCCCCGCCACTCGTGCAGGCCGAGCCGGGCGCGTGGCGGACTCGCAAACGACAGCACCGAGTCGCCGTTTACGAACAAGTCGAACTGGCGCGTCGTGTCCGTGACATCGATACCGAGGGCAAACACGAACACGACGGTATCGCCGCGCACCTCAGGTGGGACGGGCGCCGTTTCCCAGACGATGTCCATCCGGCGGTCGAGCGACCGCACGAGCAGCGAGCGGTCCACCCACGACATCGGGGAGTGGTAGACGAGCTCCTCGCCGCGGATCGTCGTGGCGTAGCCGGGAGTGGTCGTGGTGGGTAACGGGATGCGGGTCTGGGCGTTGGCCGCCGCGCACCCACCCGTGAGCAGCAGGATGGCAAATCGGAAGGTCATGCGAAGAAGGTTGCGCGCCGAAGCTGCTGGCGGCAATGGGGGCGGCGGTGACGCCGCCCCTCACGACGGGCGCGCTAGCGGCGCCGAGTGCGCCCGCGTCGGTGCCGCAGCGTGGGCCCTTGCGACCGCTTGGCTTCGATCGGCAGCACGGGCTGGAGGGGCTCCACGGATGGCTCGAAGCCGGGCAGGGTCTCCCGGGGCAAGGTGCGTCCGAGGAGCTTCTCGACCGACCACATGAGCATCCACTCGTCCGGCGACATCAAGGTCACCGCCACGCCCTGCGCGCCGGCGCGCGCCGTGCGCCCGACCCGGTGGACGTAGATCTCCGGATCCATCGGCACGTCGTAGTTGACCACCATGACGATGTCGTCGACGTCGATGCCCCGGGCCGCGACATCGGTCGCGACCAGCACGTGCACCTTGCCACGCCGGAATCGTTCGAGCGCCTGTTGGCGCGCAGCCTGGGTGAGGTCGCCGTGGATCGGCAACGCGTCGATATCGTCGCGCCGCAGCTGTCGGGAGAGCGAATCCGCGCCGTGCCGCGTGCGGGTGAACACGAGGGTTCGGCCCGATGGCATCTGCGTGAGCAGATGGGCCAGCACGTGGCGCTTGTGGGCCCGGTCGACCGCAATGAGGAACTGCTCGACACCGTCCGCCGCCTCGACCTTGTGTGCCGCGGCGACATGGGTGTACTCGCGCAGCGCTCGTCGGGCAAGCGACTCGACCTCCGGAGAGATCGTCGCGGAGAAGAAGAACGTCTGCCGCTCGTCGGGCACCTGGGACAGAATCTTGTGCACGTCCGGCGCGAAGCCCATGTCAAGCATGCGGTCGGCCTCGTCGAGCACGAGTGCCTCGATGGCGGACGTGTCTACTCGGCCTCTCCCCATGTGATCCAGCAGGCGACCGGGCGTGGCGACGATGATCTCCACGCCGTCTTTCAGCGCGCGGATCTGCGGCTCCATGGGGACGCCGCCGTAGATCGGCGCGGCCCGGACGTCGGTGTACTTGCCGTACGCCTGCGCTCGCTCAACCACCTGCTCGGCGAGCTCACGGGTGGGGACGAGCACGAGCGCGCGCAGCGCGCCGTTGGGCCCCTCGCGGAGCCGCTGGAGGATCGGCAGCAGGAACGCCGCCGTCTTGCCGGTGCCGGTCTGTGCCGAACCGACGACGTCGTGACCGGCCAACCCCACGGGGATGGCCTTCTTCTGGATCGGGGTCGGGGACTCGTACTGCTGTTCTTCGAGGGCCCGCACCAACTCGGGCGCCAGGCCCAAGGCTGTGAATGGCATGCGTCCTACACGTACTCCTACACTACGGTGAACCCCGCGCGCGGACCGAGTGTCCGTTGCGGGTCAGGGGCGTCGGTGGAACCTGGAGACTGGAAACAGCGGGGAGGACGATACCAATGCCCCCCGCCGGGGGCCATACCGCGGAATGCGCCGCAACCTGCTCGTGGCTCGATCTGACAACCGGAGCAAGCTAACCGGGGGTCAGGCTCTCCCGCCACTCTCACCCGCTCCCGGCGGCTTCTGGGGGGGTTGCGCTCGCACCATCTCGGACGGACCGTTCGACTGCCAAAGTGAGGTCCGTATGGCTGGTCCCGTAGGCAAGATGATCCAGCGCTCGACGACGAAGCTGCGCTACCCGTGGCTGCTGGCGATCACGGTCGTGCTCTTCGGCCTCGACCTCGTGGTCCCGGACGTGATCCCGTTCGTGGACGAGGTTCTCCTGGGTCTGGGTGCCGTGATCCTCGCGCGGCTACGGGTCCGTCGCGTTACGCCTGCGCCACACGAGCCGGGCGTCGATGTCTCCTGACCCCGTCGCTGCCCGCGTGCTCGCCGACGGGAGCCGGCCCGCCGGCACCGCCGAGTTGCTGGAGCGGCTGGCCGTGCTCGGCATCGCGGCCCGGACCGTGGACCACCCGCCGGTCTTCACCGTGGAGGAAGCCGCACGCTACAAGGGTGATCTCCCGGGTGCGCA
>JAOUDR010000298.1 GCA_029859185.1 Gemmatimonadota bacterium | reverse complement strand
TAGTCGGCCCGCTGCTGCCAGTACGACGGACCGGGCACGCCGGACGCCGTGCGGTAGACGTTCACTGGCCCGAGGTCGAGCTGGCGGAAGGGCGAGGAGTCCGCGGTGCTGGGCGGCACCGCCAGCCGGGCGTCGGCTGGCGACGGCTGCTGCGCGGCGGCGGCCGTTGACCAGAGCAGGGTGGCGCAGAGGAGGAACTGGAGCGGCCGGCGGCCGGCGCCGGGGTGAGACGCGCGAAGGATGGACATGCTCTACCTCATGAAGGGTACCGTGGCCATGCGGGCCTCTGCCTCGCCGTGGAAGCTAGTCACTTGCGGGCTGGTCGTCGTACTCCTCGAGTAACTCCCGGGCCCGCGCGAGTTCGGGGCTCGGCACCGACAGCTGAATGGCCCGTGGCACCGCCCCCTGGAACGACGGCCCGAAGACCCCCGCCTGGTCGTTCTGCCGGAGCACGGGAATGCCGGCACTCTCGAGTTGCGCCTGCACGAGATCGGCCTCGAGGCCGGTGCCGTACGAGCCGATCCGGACCCAGGTGGCGCCCATTCTCTCTCCTCTTTCTGCTCGGAGGCTACAGCGGAAGGATCATCCCTTCCCGCGCAATCGTGAATCCCCGCCGCGCGATGGCGCGCTGCTGCGGCCCGCCGTCGTCCAGCGCGGGGTTGGAGTTGTTCAGGTGGGTCAGCACGATGCGCGTCTTCCCCTCATCGGCGACTCCCTGCAACGCGTCCATCGTTTGGGCCATGAGCGGGTGCGGCACCTCCGCCGCCGTCCGCCCCGGCAGCTCCTCCATCGACCAGAACGACCCATCCAGCAGCGCGACATCCACGCTGGCCACCGCCTCGGCGACGTCTCGCTCCCACAGACTCCAGGAATTGATGTCGGGAAGGAAGAGCAGGGACGCATCGGGCCCCCGGAACACGAACCCGACCGTGTCGGAGAGCTCGTCCCGATGCGGTACCTTCCAGAGCTGCACCTCGAGGAGCGGGTCGATCCGGTGCCAGCGATCCAGCGCCAGCGGCTTCAGGTCGATCCGGCCCTGCTCGACCAGGAACCTCCACGGGTAGTTGGCGGCGAGGAAGTCGGCCATCGCCTGGGTGCAGTAGACGGGCGTCTTCTGCATTCCCATCCCCTCGTTGCCCAGTTCGGCGAGCCCGGCGTAATGGCCGATATGGGCATGGGTCAGGAAGATGCCGTCGAACGGTCGGCGTGCGGCGGCCCGTGCACGGAACGCCGGCTCGGCGATCAGGTCGAGCTGCCGCGTGATGTCCGGGGTGGCGTCCACCAGGTAGAACCGCTCCGCCTCCGGCTCCACCAGCGCGAGGGACGAAACGAATCGGCCATGCCCCGTCGCCTGGAGGGCGCGCCCCTCGTTGCAGCGGTCGGTGTAGCAGCCGACCTGGGGGAATCCGGCATCCTGCACCGAGCCCAGCACGAGGGCGTAGATGCCGCTGGCGGTGTACCCGGGCGTCGACCGAGGGCCGGGCAGGACGAGGGATCGCGGGAGGAGGCCGGCGGCGGCAAGCGCGGAGAGGAACTGACGGCGGTGCATAGGCTCCCGGGGCAGGCGTGGCGTGGTCTGGCGAAGGATACGGCGCCGCGGCTGGATCAGCCAGCGCTCCCCCTGCGGCAGCTGGATGGATGGGGAGCGGCGAAAAAGAGGGCGGCCTGCCGTATTCCGCAGTGGGAACGTGGCAGGCCGCCCAGCGTACCGGCTACCCGGAGTCGGAAGATCGCTCTTCCGTTCTTCTCTCCTCGACCATCGACGGTTGACTTCCGGTCGGGAGGGCCTTGGAGGCTCCGGCTTCCATTCGTTGGGAGATTGGCTCCTACTCCCAAGTTCGCCGGTACGAGCGCTTCACGTCAGCCGCCTCGCGGAGCGACCTCGTGCACGGCACACCAGCGCGCCGGCCTGGCGTGGGTGGGACGCGCGAGTGGCCCCACCAGCCGAGTGAGTTGATCGTCCAGAGCGAGTGGCTCGTCGCCCCGTTGCCGGGATGCTGGGAGCCCTCTGGCTCACTCGGGAAATGAACGTAATACCCCGGCTCTGAAGAGAAGATGAAGAGATCAGGAAGCCTCCTCATCCCGCTCCCACCCCACGCCGTAGTGCTCCTCACATTCGCGCTCCCGCCCACGCACCACCCGTCGCCCGCGCAGCGCTCCCTCCCGCGCGGTCACCACGGTGCACTGGCCCTCGCTCCCCCAGCCGTCATGGTAGATGACGACCCAGTCGTCGGTGCGCGCCAGCCGATGGGCGCGCGCGGTGTTCGAGAACAGGGCCGTGTAATGCCGCGGGCCCCGTGCGGAGTGCAGGATGGGCAGCCACGCCGCCCCGGTGGGGTTGAAGCGCCGGGGGGCGATGCGGGGCAACTCCTCCGCGGCCGAGCGGCGGCGGTACTCGGCGTCCACGTCGAGCAGCTCCGCGACGGTCGGCGGGAGCCCGGGGGAAACAGGCGAGCGGATCCGCGCCAGGCGGCCCGCGAGGGCGTCCCGGATTCCGGCAATCCGCCGGGGGCCGAACCCCGGCACCTGGTCGAGCCGGCCATCGTGCGCCGCCGTTTCCAGGTCGTGCAGGGTCTCGATGCCCAGTTCGTGGTGCAGCCGCTCCGCCAGCACCGCGCCCACCCCGGGCACCGATTCCAGCAGGGCCACCGGGTCGCTCTCGCCCCGGAGCCGCTCGAGCAGGGGTAGCCGACCGGTCTGCACCATCGTCTCGATGGCGCTGGCGAGTCCCTCCCCGATCCCGGGCAGCGCCTCCAGCCCCGCGGTTCCCTTCTCGGCCAGCAGTTCCCGGACCGGGCGGTCCAGATGGCGCACGGTGGAGGCGCCACCGCGATACGCGTTCACCCGGAACGGTGAGGCACCCTGCTCCTCGAGCAGGGCAGCGACCTCATCGAGCCGGTTGGCGATGTCCAGGTTCGGATGTGGTGGCACCTCGCCCTCTCCGGAACGGGGTTGGGGCCGAATGCACTCGCGTCAAGCCACCGCGGATCCACAATAGGCCCGGCTGTCTGAAGCGGGGATGAAGGTGCCGTGAGTCGTCTCGCCACTGGCATCGGGGAGACGTCATTCCCGCTTCACCGTTGTTTCATCGCGTGGCCCCGATGTTGGAAGCGTCGGGAGAGTGTGTGCATGAGCCACGAGGGAGGAGTCATGTCGACAGGAACGCTGTGCAGCAGGGTCGTTGCGACCGCGGCGCCGGACGAGAGCATTCGCGTCGCCGCGCGGCGGATGGCCAAGAACGATGTTGGAACGCTCGTCGTGCTGGAGGGAGCCGCGGGGGGCCGCCCGGTCGGCGTGGTCACGGACCGCGACGTCGCGATGCGGTGCACGGCGGCGGGACTCGACCCGGACGACACCCCGATCCGCGAGATCATGTCCCAGCCGGTCCACACGGTGGGGGAGTACGTCGCCGTGGCGGACGCCTTGCCCCGCATGGCCCGAAGCGGCACGCGTCGGCTGGTGGTGACCGGCGAAGAGGGCCGCCTGGTGGGGATCTTCAGTCTGGACGACGCGTTGGACTCGCTCGCCCAGCAGGCGACCGCGGTTGGCCAATTGCTGGCCCATCAGCAGCCCCACATCCCGGCCTGAGCGACGTCCGGGCCGGACCGGGCAGGAGGAATCCGATGCAACGCACCGCAACCATGCCGGTCCGGGACGCCATGTCTCCCGCGCCGCACACGATCCCGCCGGAGGCGACGGTTGCCGATCTGCTGGCGCTCTTCGCCGAGCATGATTTCAACGCCGTCCCGGTGATCGACGCCCGTGGAGTGATCCAGGGGCTGGTGACCAAGCTCGACCTGCTCCGGTTGCTGCGCCCGGACGCGGAGATGCGCGTGCCGGCCCTGGCGGATGTCGGCGGCGTGCCCGTGCGCACAATCATGCGGCGCGGCGTGGTGACCGTGGAGCCCGACGATCCGATGGCGGTGGCCGCCGACCTGATGATCGCCACCAGCCTCCGGAGTCTTCCCGTGGTGGAGCGCGGACCGGGCTTGCCGGTGCTCGTGGGGATGCTGAGCAGGGGCGACCTGCTGCGGGCGCTCGGGCTCGAGGCCCGGAGTGCGCCGACCTTCGAGATCCACTGAACCGGGCCGGACTCCTCGCCGCAGCCGCGCGTGCGGTGGCCCCGATCCACGGGGACCGAACTCCGTCCGACTGCGGGAGGTCAGTTGCTCGCTGCCGTCGCCGATCGATCCGGCGGTGCCACGATCGGCACGCCCACGAGTTGGGTCAGCGCCCGGAAGCGCGGTTGGTCATGGAGTGTCGAGTACGCCGGAAGGACCCCGATGTAGGGCGCGTTCTGGTCATGCTGTGCCACGGCGCTGTCGAGCCAGTCCATCGCCAGCACCTCCTCCCCGGCGATCACATAGAACGCCGCAATCGTCATGCTGTGATCCCTGTCGCCGGCGCGTCGTGAGGCCAGGGCATCCGCGGCACGCTTGTAGGCCATCGG
>JAOUDR010000297.1 GCA_029859185.1 Gemmatimonadota bacterium | reverse complement strand
CGCCAGCGCTGCCCAGATGCCCACCGCGAGGAGCGCGCTGGCACGCCGCGCGGTCACCGGCCAGGTCGGCCGGCGACGCACGAACCAGAGGCTCCCGCAGAGGAGCGCCGCCCAGGGAGCGGCAAACGCCAGGCCGGGATCGCCCGCGATGCTCCCGAGCGGCATCCGGGCGCCAAGCGCCGCGACCCGCTCGAGCAGCATCAACGCGACGCCCGCACCACTGGCAAGCACGCCGCCGCCCAGCAGGCTGCCGAGGACGCCGGGGACGGTGACGCCCGCGAGGGGAACGGCCACGAGATTGGTCACCAGGCCGGCCACCGACACCTGGCCGAAGACCTTGGCGGTGATGGGCGCGGTGGCGATGACCGCGCCGGCCGATGCCGCGAGCAGCTGGAGCGCGGGACCGGGCCGCTTCAGCCGCCGCAGCACGCCCACCGCTTCACCGGTGCCCCAGACCGCCGCCACCGACAACCACGCGCCCGCGTGCGTCACCGCGTTGGTGTCGACCACCAGGACCACCAACACCGCCACGGCCAGGATGGCACCGGCTCGGGGGTGCCGCTGCCGTAGCCGGGCGAATGCCCCCACCGCCACGAAGGTCGCCGCCCGGGTCGCCGGTGCCGGGAAGCCAAGCATCAACACGTACGCCCAAACGCCGGCGGCGGAGAGCCAGGCCGCGCGGCGGCCAAGCCCGAGCCCCCGCCCAACGAGCGCAAGCCACGCGGCGACGATCCCCACGTGGAGACCGGAGATTGCCAACAGGTGGGCCAGCCCCGCGGCGACGAACTCGGCCCGCAGTTGGGGATCGATGTCGCCACGGCGACCGAGGACGAGCGCATCGACCAACGGGGCGCGTGGTCCGTAGAGCGAAGCGATCCGGCGGCCCACGAGGTCGCGCACTCGGTAGCGGAAGGACCTTGCCTGGCCAAGGCGGTGGAATCGCTCGACACGGAAAGCCGTCCCGGGCACGTACTGCCCGACGACGACGAGTGTGGCACCGGACGGGACCGTGCCCTGTGCCATCCGGACCTGGAGTGACCCACGACACCCGTCCGGGGCGTGGCGCACCTGCGCGTGCGCCAGGCCGCGACCATCCGGGGCGTCCCCCAGCCGCACGATGGCTGCGTGGCGACCCCGCTGCCACGTGGCGGCACACCCGCGGGCTTCCGCGGCGGCCGTGAGCCCGCCGTGCCACATGCCGACACCCGCAACGAGCCCCAGAATGGCCGGCCACGGTGCCCGCCGCCCCGCCACCACCGCCAACACGCCGGTGAGCACTGGTACCCACCAGGGCAGCACGACGACACGGCCGGCATACAACCCGGCCGCGAACGCAATGGTGAACCACGCCACGGGCGGCATGCCGCCCGCTCAGGTCAGTCGTGTGGGGGAGGGTCGTGATCCGCGCGGGGGGCGTGCATCACCCGCTTGAATCCCTCGATCAAGGCCACGGAGAAGTCGGCCTGTTCCTGCTCGCCCTGCAACCGCACGTGGGTCAGGACGGCACCGCGCCGATCGGTCACATACCGCGGTGGCAGCTTGTTGAGTGCAAACACGATCACGTCGTCCCGACAGGCTGCGCAGCCACAGAAGCCGGGGAACGATACTTTCAGGCGGTCGTACTCGCTCGCGACGACGATCTCGTTCAGGTTCGTTACCCCACGACGGCCAACTCCTTGCCCGACACCTCGAGCATGCCGGTGAACGTCGACCCCGTGGTGCCGGTGAGCCGTACCTGCAGATACGACCCGATCCAGCTCGTGGGTCCCGGGACCAACACAACCTTGTTGGTTCGCGTGCGAGACTGCAAGAGGTCGCCGCGCCGGGCCGGCTTTTCCACGAGGACCTCGTGCGTGGTTCCAACCAGCGCCGCGTTCCGGCGCCGGGCCACGTCCCGCACCGTGGCAATGAGTCGCTCGAGCCGGCCCCCGGCCACCGCGTCCGGCACGGCTTCCGGGAGCCGGAGGGCGCCCGTGCCCTCCCGCGGCGAGTACTTGAAGGTGTAGGCGTCGTCGAACCCGACCTCGCGCACCAGCGACTCGGTGGCCCCGAAGTCGGCTTCGGATTCGCCCGGGAACCCCACGATGATGTCCGTCGTGAGCCCCAGATTGGGCACCGCCGCTCGCAGGCGGTCCACCACGGCCAGGTAGTCCTCGCGGGAATAGCGCCGGCCCATCCGCTTGAGCACGCGGGATGATCCGCTCTGCACCGGCAGGTGCACGTGCTCGCAGACCGCCGGGACGTCTGCCATGGCCGCCACCACGCGGTCCGTGAACTCGGTTGGATAGGGACTCGTGAACCGGACCCGCCGGACGCCCGAGACCGCGCCGACCGACCGGAGGAGATCAGCGAAGTCGTGCTCGCCGTCGTGATAGCTGTTGACGGTCTGTCCGAGTAGCGTGACTTCGGTAACGCCCTGCTCCGCAAGCGTGCCCACCTCGGTGATGACGTCCCCCAACCTGCGGGATCGCTCGCGTCCACGTGTCATCGGAACGATGCAGAAGGTGCACCGATAATCGCAGCCACGCTGGACCGTCACGAACGCGCCGACCCGGTCGGTCCGGACCGCCGGGACATCTTCGTAGTGTTCCCAGGACTTGAACGCCGTGTCGGCCGCGCGAGCACCGTCCCGGGCGTTGCTCACGAGCTCCGGGAGCGCGCGGTATCCATCGGGTCCAATGACGAGGTCCACGTGCGGCGCTTCGTCGAGGAGGCGGCGCCCGAGGCGCTGCGCCATGCATCCGACGACACCCAGCACCACGCCGGGACGCTTGTACCGCTTGAGCTCGCCCATCCGCCCAATGACACGCTGCTCGGCGTTGTCGCGGACCGCGCACGTGTTGACGAGCATCAGATCCGCCGCGGCCGGATCGTCGGTCACCACATAGCCCTCGCGGCCGAGGACGCCGAGCATGAGTTCGGAGTCGGCCACGTTCATTTGGCAGCCGTACGTCTCGATGTAGACGCGGCGGGTCATGCGGCGAGTGGGTGGGCGGTCAGCACGCCGGCATCGTGCTCGAGCCGCGCCGCAAACCGCGCCGCGGGCACGGTGTCGACCGACACCGTCACCGACAGATAGTCCTCCGTCAGGCCTTCCGCGTGACCGGCGCGACGCCGCAGCAACACTACGTCGGCAGCCTCCCCACTCCGTTCCGTTGCGTGCAGCTTGCCCTTGGCCGCGACGAGCGCGCGGAGTTCCGCCGAACGCTCCTGGGCCACCGCGGCGGGGACCGGCTCACCGAACCGCCGTGCGGGGGCGTCGGGGCGTGCCGAATAGGGGAAGACATGCACGTACGTGAACGGCAGCTCCGCGAGCACCAAGCGCGTGGCGGCGTGATCGGCGCCGGTCTCACCGGGGAAGCCCACGATCACATCGGCGCCGAGCGCAAAGACCGGGAGGCGTCCCGCAACCCGTTCCACCTGACGGCGATACTCGGAGGCCGTGTACCAGTGACGCCCCATCCGCCGGAGCAGAAGGTCGCTGCCGGATTGGAGTGGCGCGTGGAGGTGCGGGACCAGGCGATCTGGGTGATGCGCCATCAACTCCACGAGGGCGTCATCGAGTTCGGTGGCCTCGACAGACGAAAGCCGGAACCGCACCCGCGGCACCTCGACGACCAACCGCTCCATCAATGCGCCCAACCCGACGCCCCCCCTCCCACTCCTCCCCCCTCTGCCCCCGCTGCCACGCTCGAGGTCCCGGCCGTACCCGCCGATGTGCACGCCCGTCAACACGATCTCCTCCGCATGCTCCGCGAGGAGTCGAGCCTCCGCGACGACGTCCTCCACGGTCCGTGACCGGCTGGCCCCGCGGGCCAGCACCGTCGCGCAGAAGGTGCAGTGCTCGTCACATCCGTCCTGAATCTTGAGCCACGCGCGCGTCCCTCTCGCGAACCGGCGCAACAGCGGACGCGGGGCGGTGGGGTGCGGGAGGTCGAGCGCCGCGCACACGTCCGCGGGCTCGGCGCCGCCGCGCACCGCCACGACGCCCGGCAACCGTCCCAACGTCCCGTCATCCACCGCCGCCGCGCACCCCACGACCACGGTCCGGATATCGGGGCGGCGACGTGCGAGCCGGCGTACCAGCCCTCGCATCTTGGCCTCGCCGACGTGCGTGACCGTGCATGAGTTCACGACGGCGGCATCGGCCTGACCGGGATCACCCACGATGGTGGCCCCCGCGTCCTCCAGTGCCTGTCGCACGACCTCCGTGTCGTACTGATTGGCTTTGCACCCGAACGTGTGGAGGTAGACGCGCGTCATGGCCGCACGGTCACGGTCCACGACAGCTGCCAGGCGGACTCCTCCGCCCCGGCACCGCTCCGCATGGCCCGCTCGATCGCCGCGTCGATCAGACCGCGTCCCCCGGCAAACGCCAGCCCGATGCCCAGGGCGGCAGTGAGTTCGTGGGGCTGCTCGTCCGTGGCGGAAAATGGCAGGGTCGCATAGCGGAAAC
>JAOUDR010000296.1 GCA_029859185.1 Gemmatimonadota bacterium | reverse complement strand
TCACCTCCGCCCTCCGCTCGTCTTTCCCCCACCGCTCCCACTGACCGTGCCGTTGTAGTACCGTTCCTGCGAATCGGCCGTCGGCAAGTAAGCCGAGACGGCAAGACGGCAAGACGGCAAGACGGCTAACGGCAAACCGGCAGTCGGCCAACTCCCAACTTTCAGAATAGAGCCCCCCATGAGCACCATCATCGAAGTCACCGGGCGCGAAATCCTCGATTCGCGCGGCAACCCGACGGTCGAGGCCGAGGTCTTTCTGGCCAGCGGGGCGCACGGGCAGGCGGCCGTGCCGAGCGGCGCGTCCACCGGTGAGCACGAAGCCGTCGAGCTGCGGGACGACGAGAAAGACCGGTTCCTGGGGAAGGGGGTCCGCGACGCGGTCAAGAACGTCAATGAGGTCATCGGGCCTCGGCTCGAGGGCATGGATGCGACCGAGCAGATGGCGGTGGACTACGAGATGCTCGACCTCGACGGCACCCCCAACAAGGGCCACCTCGGCGCCAATGCGATCCTCGCCGTCTCGCTGGCGACGGCGCGCGCGGCGGCCAACCACTATGGCATGCCGCTGTACCGGTACCTCGGCGGGCCCATGGTCCACGTATTGCCGGTGCCGCTGATGAACATCCTGAACGGCGGCGCGCACGCGTCGAACAACGTGGATGCGCAGGAGTTCATGATTGCCCCGATCGGCGCCGACACCTTCGAGGACGCGCTGCGGATGGGGGTCGAGGTATTCCATCACCTGAAGAAGGTGCTCGCGTCCCAGAAGCTCTCGACCGCGGTGGGCGACGAGGGCGGCTTTGCCCCCATGCTCCCGTCCAACGAGGCGGCCCTGGAAGTCGTGATGGAGGCGATCAAGAAGGCGGGCTACGAGCCCGGTGACGACGTCGCGATTGCGCTCGACGTGGCCGCGAGCGAGTTCTACGCCGATGGGGTCTACACCTTCAAGAAGGGTGACGGCTCAAAGCGGTCGTCCGACGAGATGATCAAGCTGTACGAGCAGTGGTGCGAGACGTATCCCATCGTGTCGATCGAGGACGGTCTTGCCGAGGGCGACTGGGCCGGATGGTCGGCGCTCACCGAGTCGCTCGGCGCCAAGATCCAGCTCGTGGGCGACGACATCTTCTGCACGAACAGCGATCTGTTGTCCAGAGGGATCGACGAGGGCGCGGCCAACGCCATCCTGATCAAGGTGAACCAGATCGGCACGCTCACCGAGACGCTCGAGTGCATCGAGCTGGCCAAGATGTCCGGCTACGGCCAGATCATCTCCCACCGGTCGGGCGAGACCGAGGACACGTTCATCGCCGATCTGGCCGTGGCGACCGGGGCAGGGCAGATCAAGACCGGCAGCGCCTCGCGCACCGACCGGATTGCCAAGTACAACCAGCTCCTGCGGATTGCCGAGCAGCTCGGCGATATCGCCGACTATCCCGGCGGCTCGGTCTACGGGCGGTGACCCGCGGTCGAGCGCTGGCGTGGGTGGGCATCGTCGGCGGCCTCGCGTTCGGGGTGGCCGGGGGTGAGTACGCCACGTGGGACTGGTGGCAGCTGCGCAATGAGCTCGGCACCCAGCGGGCGGCGCTCGACAGCCTCCGGATCGAGACCGACAGCCTCGAGATCGAGGTGCGCCTGCTGGAGCGGGACCCTGCGGCCCAGGAACGGGTGGCCCGCGAGCGGTACGGGATGCTCCGGCCGGGCGAGATCATGTTCCAGGTGGACCTCCCGGATGAGCCGTAGAAGTGCAGAATGCAGAATGCAGAATGCAGAATGCAGAATGCGGAGTGGGGGCAGGGTTGAATCGGGACAGGGGAACGGGGTAGACTTACAGCCCGCCGGTCGTGCCCGTCCCGCCAGGCGGCGGAGAGGGCAGGGCGGGGATGTGGCGGAGTAGCTCAGTTGGTTAGAGCAGCGGAATCATAATCCGCGTGTCGGGGGTTCGAGTCCCTCCTCCGCTATTCGAGTGCAGAATGCAGAGTGCAGAATGCAGAGTGCAGGGTGCAGATTGCAGAGCAATCGCACCCTGCACTCTGTTTCTGCCTCGAATGGCTTTGCATCCTGCACTCTGCATTGTCACCGGGGCTTCCCACAGCAACGGTTTGTCCAGCCGCGCATCGTCCGGGTTACGCGTCACGAGCAGGCAGGACGCATGGTGGACCATGACGACCAGTCCGGTCCCTCCCGCACCGCGGTTTCCCGAGCAGCTGCAGGAACGGCTCATTACCTTCGCCGCCGCTGTCTGTACGAGCGCCCGCCGGCTTCCTCGCGATGTGGCGACGGCGCCCATGATCGATCAGGTTGTCCGATCGGCCACCTCCGTAGCCGCGAACTACGCCGAGGCCAGGGCGGCACAGTCGCGCCGGGATTTCGTGCACAAGATGCAGGTGTGTCTCAAGGAACTGCGCGAGACCCGCATGTGGCTCGAACTGCTGCGCCGCACGGGAGCGCCCCCGACGATCGGCGCCTTGGCGGCCGAGTGCGACGGGTTGACGGGCATCTTCGTGACCAGCATCAACACGGCACGGCGGGGACTGCGGAGAACAAGCACGCCGAACTGATCGGAGGCGCATCACGCCGGCCCCGCGCCGGGCGGTTTGCTTTACGGCCACTCAACGCCGTGTCGCGGCACCGCTACAGCGGCATCCCCAATCCCGAACGGAATTGTCCTTGGGGCATTCCGCCCCGACTCCTACCTTGGCCAGACCATTTCTCTCGGCCCGACGCTGCGCTGACGGTTTGCTGACGTTCCAGCCCTAGCGTGAGGCCATTCGATTCGGGGTGCCGCTTGGCCCCGCCGGCCCGATGGACGCCCCCCCAGCCAGACGCCCCTCCCGCGACGGGACTGCGCCATCCAAGTGCAGGGCCACTGTCTCGAGGAGGTAGCTATGCGTAGGGCCGCGTTACTGCTCGTCCCGCTGTTCCTGTTCGCCTGCGACCGGGCACCGGTTGCACCTGACATCGCACCCGAGTTCGCGGCAGCCGACGTTACATGGGAGAGTGGGTCCCTGGACGTCGACTACATCCTCTACTGCCCGTGCCTCGGTGAGGACATGCGGTTGGTCGGTACGACGGACTATAAGCGTCACGTCGTGACGAAGCCGGACGGCACTGCCAGGGGCCACAGCTTCACCACCGTAAGGGATGATTGGCAGATGATTGGGCAGGTCTCCGGAGACGTTTGGGTGACGGTCAACGCTAATCACAGCTCCAACGTCTTTGAAGTGCCCGCTTGGTCCGGGTTCATCACGCTCAACGAGCGATTCGTCTTCCGCAACGTGGCCACGGGGGTCGTGTTGGATTGGCCGTTTAGGGCACACTACTCATACAATGCAGCTGGCGAGCTGAAGGTGGGTTTCATTGCCGAACCTTGCAGGTTCCGACACGACTAGAGCACCGAGCGAGTAGCAGTGCCTAGAGGTGACCGCCCGGCCCCGCGCCGGGCGGTGCTGTTTGCGGCCCGCTTGACCTTTGCCTGACGCTCCCGCCGTAGCGTAGGGCAGGCTCAAGAGGAGGTTCCCATGCGGACGTTCCGACGCATCCGCCGCAGCATCGCCGGACTTGTGCTCGTCCTGTACCTGCCCGCCTGCCACACCTACGTCCCCCTCCAGGAGATGACCCCGCAGGAGTACATCGCCACCAAGCACCCGAAGCAGGTGCGCCTCACCCTCAACGACGTCACCCATGGGCTCCACCGGTTGGAGTTGCTCACTCCGTCGGTGGGACCGGGCGATTCGCTGACGGGGTTGCCGCGTGGAGCGGACGCGCCGGTCACCGTGGCACTGAGCACGATCGAACGCCTCGAGGTGCGCGAGTCCAATCCCAGCGGGACGACCGGAGCGGTGGTTGGTGGCCTCGCTGTGGTTGGCGTTGGGGTCTTGGTCGCATATCTCCTCGTCATGCGCGGCGTCTCATGCGATCTATACGGGGGCTGCTAGAGGCGTAGGACACCATCTTCTAGGGTGCGAATCTGGCTCGACGACCTCGGCAAGAGGGCCTGAGCCACGCACTTGCCTGGCCCCCCGCCGGGCGGTGCTGTTTCCGGGGTCTTGACCGTCCCTTGACGCGGTAGAGCTATGGTCGGTGCAGGCTCTGGTAGGAGGGGTCGATGCCGATCTTCCGACGCATCCGCCGCGCTCGCGTCTGGCCTCTGCTCGCGGCTTCAATCCTCACGCCGCTCGCTGGCGTCGGGGCCCAGACGGTGCCGACGCTTCAGGCCGGCCAGCGAGTCCGCGTGACGGCGCCGGACCGGGGCCTCGTAGAGCAACCAGGCAGTCTCGAGGCGCTGCGGGATGACTCGGCACTCATCGTGACGGTGGGCGGCCGGGTCCGGATACTGCCCATTGCTACCGTGACCCGCCTGGAGGTCGGCACGCGCCACGGTCATCCGTGGAGAGGGGCCGCAATCGGAACCGGGATTGGCACGTTGGCGGGCGTTCTGGCGTACGTCGGCGTGGTACGGGGAGAGG
>JAOUDR010000295.1 GCA_029859185.1 Gemmatimonadota bacterium | reverse complement strand
CGGGATCGTGATCTCCCCCAATCCGCTGCGGGGGCCGGAGGCCAGCCAGCGGACGTCGTTGGCAACCTTCATGAGTGATGCGGCGAGCGTCTTCAGCGCGCCATGCGCATGCACCAGCGCGTCGCTCGCGGCCAGTGCCTCGAACTTGTTGGGTGCCGATGTGAAGGGATGGCTCGTGAGCCCGGCCAGTAATGCCGCGGCGCGCGCACCAAACTCCGGGTGGGTGTTGAGCCCGGTGCCGACAGCCGTCCCACCCAGCGCCAGCTCGCAGAGGTGAGGGAGCGCATCCTCGACGTGCTGAATGCCGTGGTCGAGCTGCGCCACCCAGCCGCCGATCTCCTGGCCGAGCGTAACGGGCGTGGCATCCTGGAGATGCGTCCGGCCGATCTTGATCACATCCTCGACGCGCGCCGCGCGCTCGGCGAGCACGTCCCGCAGGGCGGTCGCGGCAGGGATGACCCGTGTACGGAGCGCATGCACCGCCGCAACGTGCATGGCTGTGGGGAACACGTCGTTGGACGACTGGCCCCGGTTGACGTCGTCGTTGGGGTGGACGAGGCGTTTCGCCCCGCGGGCACCGCCCAGGATCTCGCTGGCCCGGTTCGCGAGCACCTCGTTCATGTTCATGTTGGTCTGGGTGCCGCTCCCCGTTTGCCACACCAGGAGCGGAAACTCGCGGTCGTGCGCCCCGCTCAGCACTTCGTCGGCCGCCGTGGTGACGGCGGTCGCTTTGGCGCCGTCGAGCAGCCCGAGGTCGCGGTTGACGACCGCGGCCACCTTCTTCACGAGCGCCAGGGCATGAATCAGCTCCCCGGGCATGCGCTCGCCGGAAATGGTGAAGTTCCGTCGCGAACGCTCGGTCTGCGCGCCCCACAGCCGGTCGGCGGGAACCTCCACCGGGCCCAGCGTGTCGTGCTCGATGCGGATCGCCTGATCGCTCATGCCGCCTCCAGGTCGAGCCGGACATTATCCGGTTCCCGGCACGCGCGCCACCGGCAATGCCGGGAAGTGGCCGGTTGGCGGGATTGGCCGGGTTCGGTAAGCTCCACACCGTGTCCACGCCCAGCCCGCAAGCGCCGTCCGTGAGTTCCCCCGTCCGGGTGATCGTGTTCGCGAAGGAGCCCGTCGCCGGGCGGGTCAAGACGCGGCTCGCCCCGATGCTCGGCGCTGGTGGAGCGGCGGCGATGCATGCGACCCTGACTGAGCGAACGCTGAAGACCGCGGTGGATGCCGCACCGGGGGCGGTGGAGCTGTGCTGCACGCCCGACGACCTGCACCCGGTGCTGACCGATCTCGCGAACCGGCTCGGTGCGCAGCTCGCCGCTCAAGGTCCCGGGAACCTGGGGGATCGGATGGCCCGCGCGTTCGCGCGGAGCCTTGCCGGGAGGCAGCCGGTCATCATCGTCGGCACGGACTGTCCGGCCCTCTCGGCAGCCTACATCCGTCAGGCGGCCGACGCGCTGGCCGGCGGAGTCGATGCCGTGCTCGGCCCGGCTGAGGATGGAGGCTACGTGCTGATCGGGCTGCGCCGGTTCGTGGCCCGGCTGTTCGACGGCATCGACTGGGGCGGGGCGGATGTGTGCGACACACAGCGTCACCGACTTGCCGAGGCGGGATTCCGCTGGGAGGAGCTCCCGACGCTGTGGGATGTAGACCGGCCGACTGACCTGGATCGCTACGAGGCGTATCTCCGCGAATCCTGACCGACGAGGACGCATGGCCCCCAACCGTCTGGTGCACGAGAAGAGCCCGTATCTGCTGCAGCACGCCCACAACCCCGTGGACTGGTACCCGTGGGGCGACGAGGCATTCGCGGCCGCTCGGGAGCGGGACATTCCGGTCTTTCTTTCGATCGGCTATGCCACGTGCCATTGGTGCCACGTGATGGAACACGAGTCGTTCGAGGATGCGGATGTCGCCCGGCTCATGAACGACGCGTTCATCAACATCAAGGTGGATCGGGAGGAGCGGCCGGACATCGATGGCATCTACATGACCGTCGCCCAGCTGCTTACCGGACAGGGTGGGTGGCCGCTCACGATTCTCATGCTTCCCGACCGTCGCCCGTTCTTCGCGGCCACGTACCTTCCGAAGACGTCGCGCTACGGTCGCATGGGCATGCTCGACCTGATCCCGCGCATCCAGGAGGCCTGGGGAAGTAGCCGCGAAAAGCTGCAGGACTCGGCCGCCGCGATCCGTGAAACGCTGACACAACATGTCGAGACGGTCCATGCTCCGGCCTCGCTCGATGAGGCGACCCTGCGGCAGGGGTATGTCGAGCTCGCGGGTCTGTTCGACCGGGAGCGGGGTGGTTTTGGCCGCTCCCCCAAGTTCCCGACGCCGCACCTGCTGCTCTTCCTGCTCCGGTACTGGCAGCGCACGGGATCCGAGGCGCCGGTGGCCATGGTGGCGCAGACGCTCGAGGCGATGCGGGCGGGTGGGATCTACGATCACGTGGGATTCGGGTTCCACCGCTACGCGACGGACGGTCACTGGCTCGTGCCGCACTTCGAGAAGATGCTGTACGACCAGGCGTTGCTCACACTGGCCTATACCGAGGGCTGGCAGGCCACGCAGGCACCACTGTTCGAGCGGACGGTGCGGGAGATCCTGACCTACGTGCAGCGGGACCTCACGTCCCCGGACGGCGCCTTCTACTCGGCCGAGGACGCCGACAGCGAGGGGGAAGAGGGGAAGTTCTACGTCTGGTCGCATGACGAGTTGCGCGAGGTCATTGGGGACGACGACCTCGAGACGCTGCTGGGTACATGGGGGGCGACCGCCGCGGGCAACTGGCGCGAGGAAGCCACGCAGGAATCCACCGGTACGAACATCCTCCACTGGCCCACGGGAGTGGCGGATCGGGCAAGCGCAGCCGGCCTGGCGCCGGCCGATCTCGAGGACCGTCTGGAGACCGCGCGCGGCCGGCTCCTGGCCCGGAGGGAGCAGCGTGTCCGGCCATTGCTCGACGACAAGGTGCTCACCGACTGGAACGGTCTGATGATCGCGGCCTTGGCCCGCGCGGGGTGGGTCTTCCGCTCGGACGAGTGGACCGGGGCCGCCAGGCAGGCCGCGGACCTTCTCTGGGCCACGATGTGGCGGGAGGGCGCCCTGCTCCATCGGTATCGTGACGGGGAAGCGGCCATTGTCGCCAATCTCGATGACTACGCGTTCCTGGCGTGGGGCGAGATCGAGCTGCACCAGGCAACGCAGGAGCCGGAGCATCTGGTGCGCGCGCTCAAACTCACCGACGCCATGCTCGAACGGTTTTGGGACGGCGAGCACGGGGGTCTGTTCTTCAGTCCTGTTGAGCGGGACGACCTGATCGTCCGGATGAAGGAAATCGGCGACGACGCGATTCCTTCCGGCAGTGCGGTGGCGATGTACAACCTCCTGCGCCTCGCTCGCCTCACCGGCCGGCAGTCCTACGAGGAGCGTGCTGGGGCCCTGGCAGATGCCAGCTCACGGCAGATCGCCACACGGCCGTCGGCGGCGACGTTCTTCCTCGTGGCGCTGGATTTCGCGATCGGGCCATCGCAGGAATTGGTGATCGTGGGAGAGGCGGACGACCCGGCGACCAAGGCGCTGATGGAGGTTGCCGGGGAATCGCTGTATCCACGTCTGGTCGTGCTGCAGCGTCCCCCCGGGAACGGAGGACGCCTCGCGGAGCTTGCACCGTTCGTCCGCGACTTCGCCGCCGTCGATGGGCGACCCACCGCCTATCTCTGCCAGGCGTTTGCCTGCGAGCAACCGGTCACGACCCCGGACGAGCTGCGGACCCTCCTGTCCCGGCCAGGGCGGATCGACTAGACGTGCGGATGCCGCCGATCGCCGCCGCCACGGTGCAAGTGCTTGGTGCAACATTGGTGGCCGGATAGGCGTACAAGTAGGGAACCCAGCCAGGAACGCAGAGTCATGATTCAGATGCTGACCGTCGTAGTCGTGCTTGTGATGAGCAGCGCATCGCTCGATGCGCTCCCAGCCCCGGTGGCGCAGTCCACAACCCCGAGTGCCGCTCCCGCCGATACCGGGAAGGTCGTTCGGCTTGTCCTCGCGCCGGAGGGCAATGAGGCGCGGTATCTGGTCCGGGAGCAGCTGGCCAACCTGGACTTTCCCAACGACGCCATCGGCGCCACGAGCGCCATCACGGGGCAGTTGGTGCTCGATGCCGACGGCGCGGTCGTCCCGGCGGAGTCGAAGTTCGTGATCGACGTGACGACCCTCAAGAGCGACAAGGAGCGCCGCGACGGCTACCTGCAGCGGCGCACGCTCGAGACGGCGCAGTACCCGACCGTCACGCTGGTGCCCACGGCCCTGCGGGGAATGCCGACTTCGCTGCCGGAAGCCGGCGCCTTTTCATTCGAGATGGATGCGGACGTCACGATCAAGGACGTAACCCGCTCCGTGCGCTGGCAGGTGAGTGCGGTCGCCGAGAATGGAGGGTTCTCGGGAAAGGCCTCCACGAGCTTCCCGT
>JAOUDR010000008.1 GCA_029859185.1 Gemmatimonadota bacterium | reverse complement strand
CCCATCCTCCAAGGACAACACCCATGGCGCGGCAGCGGAAACCGATTCACCCCGACGTCTCGATCGGGCACGTGCACCTCAAGGTGGCGGACCTTGGTCGGGCATTGGGATTCTACCGCGACGTGCTCGGGTTCGAGGTAACGCAGTTCTACCCCGGCGCGGCCTTCCTCTCCGCCGGCGGCTATCACCATCACATCGGCCTCAACACCTGGGAGAGCAAGGGCGGCACGTCCCCGGCGCCCGGGACGACCGGCCTGTATCACGTTGCCATCAGATATCCGAGCCGGGTGGCGCTCGCCGAGGCCTACCGCCGGCTCGTCGAGGCCCGCATTCCCCTCGACGGGGCGTCGGACCACGGGGTGAGCGAGGCACTCTACCTGCGAGATCCCGACGGCAACGGTGTCGAACTGTACTGTGACCGGCCGGCGGACGCCTGGCCACGGGGACCGGACGGCGCGCTGGCCATGGGCACAGGGCCGCTCGACCTTCGGGCACTCATGGACGAGGCACTCGCCGGCGAGAACTGAGCACCGCGCGACGGCTCAGTCACCCTCCCCACAGTACCGTCGGGCGGCATCCGCCAGCACCTCAGCCAACCGCGCCACCGAGTCGAGGTCCACCCATTCTTCGACCGCATGCGCCCCCGCCCCATCGGGGCCGCACACGACGGTGTCAACGCCGTGCGCCGCGAGAATCGCCGAGTCCATCCACGGTGTGTCCCCGACCACATCCGGAGGGTGATGCAACACCCCTTCGATGGATGCAGAGACTGCGCGTGCCAGAGGACTCGTGACCGCCACCTCGAACGGGTCTCGCGTCAAGAGATGGCGCCGAGCGACGAGGAGCGAAGGATCGGCGTGCCGCGCCGCTTCCAGCACGCCGTCGATCTCGTGGAGCACCTGCTCCTCGGTCTCGCCGGGAATGGTGCGCCGTTCGAGGCCGGCAACGCACCGTGATGCGTAGGTGCTGAGTCCCGTGCCGCCGCTGACCGTTGCGATGTGCAGCGATGGGGGACCCACCAGACGGTGCGATGCGCGATCTGCGAGCTCGTCGATGAGATCGCCAACCCGCGCCAATACTCGTGCCATCCGCACGTTCGCGTCCACGCCAAGCTCGGGTCGCGAGCCGTGGGCGGCGCGTCCCTCCACGACCAATTCGATCCAGACGAACCCCTTGTGGGCTACACACAGATCGAGCGCCGTCGGCTCCGTGACGATGGCGCCGTCCACGTGGATCTTGCCGGCAAGATCCATGGTCCCGATGCTCGCGTCTTCCTCGTCCGCAACCGCGGCGACGATCAGGTCCCCGGCCAGGCGAACCCCGTCATCGATGAGTGCCTTCACGGCGCCGATGCACGCGGCGAGGGCACCCTTCATGTCGTACGCGCCACGTCCGTAGAGCCGACCGTCGCGGATCATACCCGAAAACGGGTCCGCCATACCTTCGACGCCAACCGTGTCAACGTGCGCGTTGAGCATGAGTGACCGACCCATACCGGTTCCCCGGAGCCGCCCTGTCACCGACACGCGGCCTGGCACCGGCTCATGCCGGGTCACCGTGAGGCCCAGCCGTTCGAGCGTGGTCGCGGTGAACGCCGCGATGTCCCGCTCTCCCGGGCCGTCGGGCGAGAGGCCTGGGTTGACCGAGTTGATTCGCACGAGGTCGGCCACGAGCCCGTCGAGGAATGCACGATCCACGGTCGTCATCGTTCCCTCAGCATTGGGTTACTCGGTTGGCCGGCATGCGTGCCAAACGATAGCTCGGCTTCCGCGGCCTGGCGACCGATCTTGGGCTGGAACCGCCAGGCGCGGGAACGCCGATGGAAGCGCAATGGGCGCAGGGCGAACCCGTCGACGCACCAGCCCACGTCCCCATCAGGTATTGTTCCAGCCTGCGCACCACGTGCCCGATACCGGACGGTTCAGGAGCGGACCATGCCTCGACGACTCATGACTGCCGGCGTCTTGTTCGCCGCCGTCTTCTCATCCCCGATGGCGGCCCAATCCCCGCGCTTTGCGGTCGAGGAAGCCACCATCGCGCAGATTCATGCAGAGATGCTGGCGGGCCGGCTCACGGCCCGGGCGCTGGTGGAGCGCTACCTCGCGCGGATCGCGGCCTACGACCAGCACGGACCGGCACTCAACGCCCTCGTCACGGTCAACCCGACGGCCCTGGCGCGCGCGGACGAACTCGACGCCGAGTTCCGCCGGAGTGGCCAACTCACGGGACCCCTGCATGGCATCCCGTTCATCGTGAAGGACAACTACGACACCCACGACCTCCCGACGACGGCCGGCTCGCTGTCGCTCGCGGGGTCGCTGCCGCCGGATGACGCATTTCAGGTCCGGATGATCCGCGAGGCCGGTGCCATCGTGCTCGCCAAGGCCAACATGGCCGAGTTCGCGTTCACCCCGTACGAGACGGTCAGCTCGATCCTGCCCGGGTACACCAAGAACCCGTACGGGCTGGACCGCGTGACGGCCGGATCCAGCGGCGGCACCGCCGCCGCGGTGGCGGCCAGTTTCGGTACGGTTGGCGTGGGCACGGATACGGGCAACTCGATTCGAGGGCCGTCGGCACATCAGGCACTCGTGGGGATCCGCTCGACCATGGGGCTCACCAGCCGCGACGGGATCGTGCCGCTCTACCTCGACCGCGATATCGGCGGACCGATGGCGCGCACCGTGGCTGACGCGGTCGCGGTGCTCGACGTGATCGCCCGATCCGACGCGGCGGACTCCGTCACCGCAGACGCGGACGCCCGCCGCCCGGCAAGCTATCTGACGTCCCTGGACCCCGATGGCCTCGCGGGGAAGCGCATCGGTGTGTCGCATCAGATCGCGGATCGGCGCAACGCGGACACGGCCGTGCTGCGGGTGTTCGCCGAGGCGGTCGAGGCCATGCGCCGCGCGGGTGCCGTCATCGTGGATTCCGTGTGGATCCCCGAGCAGGCCGACATTCCGCTTGGCCAACGCTGGTGTCCCCGCTTCAAGTACGACCTCGAGCAGTACCTGGCGAGCCTGGGTCCGACCGCGCCGGTGAAGACCCTGGACGAGATCGTCCGTTCGGGTCGGTTCCACCCCACGGTCCGCGGCTCCCTGGAGTACTTCGCGGGAATCGATCAGCCGCCGGACACGCACCCCGCCTGTGGTCGGGCGCGCGCGAACCAGGAGAAGCTTCGCGCTGGCGTCCGCCGCGTCATGGCCGATGCTCGACTCGATGCGATCGTGTATCCCACGTGGAGCAACCCACCACGCCTGATCGGTGATCTCAACACCCCGCACGGGGACAACAGCCAGGATCTTTCGCCGCACACCGGCTTCCCGGCCCTCACCGTGCCGATGGGGTGGGTCCGCGGGCGCGATACGGACCTCCCCGTAGGTCTCCAGATCCTGGGTGATGCTTGGAGCGAGCCAACCCTCATCAAGATCGCCTACGGCTTCGAGCAGGCGACGCACCACCGGCGGGCACCCGCCGCGACACCGCCGCTCACTCCCTAGCGCGCGACCCGGTTCCGGACCACCTTATCGTCGCCCCGCGTCCGGCCGGGCGCGGAGCCCCACCCGATCCCCACAGGAGTTGCGATGCGCCGCTTCGCATTCGCCACGGTTGCGCTCTTCGTTGCACTGGCATCACCGGCGACGGGCCAGCGTCCTGCTGCCGCGCCCGCCGAGCCGGCGCCGGTTCCGCCGGAGGATTCCTCGGTCACCGAGCACACGATCCGGCTGGATGGCCAGGTCGTCCCCTACCGGGCCACCGCGGCCACGATGCTGCTCGAGAACGGCGACGGCAAACCGATCGGCAGTCTCTACTACACAGCCTACACCAGGACCGACACGCGCGATCGCAGCCAGCGGCCGCTGGCGTTCATCTACAACGGTGGTCCGGGCTCTGCGTCGGCCTGGCTGCACATGGGGGCGTTCGGTCCGCGTCGGATCGTGGTGGCGGACCCCGAGGCCACGCCACCCGCTCCCTATCAGCTCGTGGACAACATCGGCAGCCTGATCGACGTGGCCGATCTCGTGTTCATCGATCCCATCGGCACGGGCTTCAGTCTGGTGGTGGGCGAGGGGAAGGGTACGGATTTCTGGGGTGTGGATGAAGACGCCGGGTCCCTCGCACAGTTCATCCGCCGGTACGTGAGTCGTAACGGCCGGTGGAACTCTCCGAAGTATCTCATCGGCGAGAGCTATGGAACCACGCGGTCTGCGGTGCTGGGCAACCGTCTCCAGCGACGGGAGGGGATGGATCTCAACGGGATCGTCCTGATCTCGGCCGTACTGGATTTCGAGACCCTGCTGTTCGCACCCGGCCACGACCTGTCCTACGTCACCTACCTCCCGAGTTACGCGATTACCGCGGCGTATCACGGCCTGATCTCCAAGCCGACCGATCAGGACGCCTTTCTCGACGAGGTGCGCCAGTACGCGCTCGGTCCCTATGCCGCGGCACTCGCCCAGGGCGCGGCGCTTCCGGCGGCGGAGCGTGCGACCGTGCGCAGGCAACTGGCCGCCTACACCGGGTTGTCCGAGGAGTATCTCGAGCGCGCGAACCTGCGGGTGGAGGCCGGCCAGTTCCGAGCCGAGCTACAGCGCGGGGGGGGGACGGTGACGGCCCGGCTCGATGCGCGATACGACGGACTCATGGGCGATCTCCTCGCTGAGTCCGCCGACTACGACCCGCAGTCCACGGCCATCTCGGGGGCCTACACGGCGGCCATCAACCAGTATCTCCGCGACGATCTCGGATACGACGCGGACCGTCGCTATAGCTTGGGCGGCGGACTCGGGGGAGGCTGGAATTGGTCGCGCGATGGGCAGCGCGGGTGGGCCGGCGCCACGTACGTGGGGACCGACCTCGCCGAGGCGTTGATCACCAACCCCCACCTGCGCGTGGAGGTGGAAAACGGGTTGTACGATCTGGCGACCCCGTTCTTCGCCATGGAATACACGGTGGATCATCTCCCGATTCCCGCACAGGCCCGCGAGCGAATCGCGCACAAGTACTACAACGCGGGACACATGATGTACACACTGGAGTCCGGACTCGTGGCCCTGAAGACGAACGTGGCAGCGTTCATCCGGTCCACCGCGGGGAATCGGTAGCGCGACGGTCAGGCAGTTTCCTGAGGCCGCGTTCGGCCGGAATGCGCGGGTCCGGGCCCAACCCCTGCTAGGCGGCGGGCCTGGATTGCATCCAGCGGCAGAGGAAGGCCCCGATCCCCGCCCCGACGGCACCGGCGGCGAAATCCACGATGTCACCACTCCGATAGGGCAAGACCGCCTGAAGCACCTCGATCACGGCCGCCAGGGCCACCGCGGTGCCGAGCGCCACGCCGATCCGGTGCGGTCGGCCCGGGCCCGCGCTCCAGACGACGAGCAGTGCGAGTCCCATGAAAAGGGCGACGTGCACGAGCTTGTCGAATTGACCACCCGGAGCCAGGGAGGAGGGCACCGGCATCAGGAGCGCCACGAGCATTACCGCGACGTACGCAACGAGCACCGCGGAGCGAAACGAGCGAGAGCGCGCCATTGGCGCCGCAAGATCGCGACCCTCCCGTCGCGGGCGCAACCCGATGCGTCTCCCCCGCCTCCCCTTCGGCGCCGGTACCCCACCACCGGCGCGGCGCCCTCCGCGGTCTTGCGCCGGTGGCGGGTGACGTGGAGCATTGGCGGATGACGCTTCCCGATATCCCGCCGGAGGACCTGGCGGAGGTTGCCGTGGAGCGGGCGGACACCATCCCGTCCGCCTGGTACCGCGACCCCGGATTCGAGCCGTTGGAGCGGGAGGCGGTCTTTGGCATCACCTGGCAGCACGTGGGACACACCAGCCAGGTCCCCGCAGCGGGCGACCACCTCGTGGCCATGGTCGCCCGCAAGCCGGTGCTCGTGGTGCGGGCCGGGGACGGTCGGGTGCACGCGTTCTACAACGTGTGCCGGCATCGCGGCGGTCCGCTGGCCCTCAAGGACGGGCATGCCGACATGCTGCAGTGCCGCTACCATGGCTGGACTTATCGGCTCGACGGCATGCTGCGCGGGGTCCCGCACTTCAATCGAACCGAGCTGTTTGACAAGAGGGACTACGGGTTGATCCCGCTGCGGCTCGCGGAGTGGCAGGGACTGCTCTTCGTCCACCTCGCCCCCGATCCTCGGCCACTCGAGACGTTCGTTGCCGGCGTCGCCGAGCGCATGGCGCCGATGCGCTTCGACGATCTCCGGTTCGTGCGACGCGTGGACTACGAGGCCCACTGCAACTGGAAGGTGTACGTCGACAACTACCTCGAGGGATATCACGTGCCGCACGTCCACCCCGAGCTGTGCAGTCTGTACGACTTTCAGGCGTACCGCACCGAAGTGTACGACTGGTACTCCCTCCAGGTGGGCCCGCTCTCGGGGAAGGACACCCCCTACGGCGTCTCGTCCGGCGAGGCCTTGTACTACTTCTTCTTTCCGAACGTCATGCTGAACATTCTCCCCGGACGCCTGCAGACCAACGTCGTGGTGCCGCTGGCACCGGATCGTTGCCGCATCGAGTTCCGGTACTACTACGCGGAGGTCGAGTCCGCGGCGGCTCGCCGGGTGATCGAGGACGATCTCGCGTTTTCCGACGCGGTGCAGGCGGAGGACCTCGAGATCTGCGAGCGCGTGCAGGAGGGCCTGGAGTCGGGGGTGTACGACCGAGGGCGATTCTCCCCGGAAATGGAGACCGCGGTGCATCACTTCCAGTCCCTGCTGAAGCGCGCATTCCGGCAGCGTCTCGAGAGCACGCGATGACGGCAAGAACGATGGCGATCGTCCGCCGGCCGACGGACGCGCTGGCCCACTGCGAGCTCACCCACCTCGAACGGGCGCTGTTGGACGTTCCGCTCGCTCAGCAGCAGCACGCCGGATACGTCACCCTGCTGCGCGAGCTGGGGGCCGAGGTCATCATGCTGCCGGAGGAGCCGGCACTCCCGGACGCGGTCTTCGTGGAGGATGCGGCCGTGGTGCTGGACGAGGTTGCGGTGGTGGCGAATCCCGGTGCCCCGTCGCGCGTCCCCGAGGTTGCAGGCGTGGCCGCTGCGCTGGAGCGGTTTCGGGCGATCACCCGCATCACCGCGCCCGGCACACTGGACGGCGGGGATGTGCTGTCCATCGACCGTACGCTCTATGTCGGTCGGTCGGGTCGCACCAACGCCGAGGGGATCGAACAGCTTGCGGCGCTCATTGCCCCTCACGGGTACAGCGTCCGGCCGGTGCGGCTCACCGACTGCCTCCACCTCAAGTCCGCCTGCACGTATCTGGGCAACGGTGTCGTCGTTGCCAACCCGCGCTGGGTGGATGTCCGACGCTTCGAGGACTACCACGTGTTGGAGGTTCCCCCGACCGAGCCGCGGGCCGCCAACACGTTTCGCGTCGGCGAGACGTTGGTCATGGCCGACGCGTTCCCGGAGACGCGGGAACGCATCGAGCATCTGGGGTTTGCGGTGCGTGCGGTCCCGCTTTCCGAGCTGCAGAAGGCGGAGGCTGGTGGGAGCTGCATGAGCATCGTTTTTCGACATCACCCGGCGTGATGCCGCGGATGGCGCCACGACGGCCCGGGCAGGTCGCGGGTTGCACGCGATGAGCGCCACGGGAGCCAACGGGCCGACGTCACGGCGGCCACCCGGGTTTGCCCCGTCCCGGACCGAAGCGCATACTCCCGCGCATGGCTCAGGTGCTCACCATCGTCCTGGTACTGGCGGGCGCGGGCGTGGCCGTCTGGGTTGGCTACCAGCAGGCCGCCAAGCGACGCGAAGCCCTTCGGGGGATCGCCCTCTCGATGGGCTTGGACTTCCGCGCGGCAGACGACCACGATTTCGACAGCTACCACCGTCATGGACCGTTCCAGCAGGGCCAGCGGCGGCACGCCTACAATCGCATCTTCGGCACGGTGCCCATCGAGGGGGAGACGTTTGCGCTCACGATGGGGGACTACCAGTACACGGTGCGTCGTGGCAAGCACCACGAGACACACAGATTCAGCTTCGCGCTCTTCGGTCTTCCGTGGGGTGGGGTCCCGCATCTCGCCATCCGGCGAGAGCACATCGGCGACAAGGTGCTCGGCGCGATCGGATTCGATGACATCGACTTCGAGTCCGAGGAGTTCAGCCGCCGGTTCTACGTGCAGAGCAACAACAAGCGCTTTGCGTACGCCGTGGTGGACCCGCGCATGATGGAGTTCCTGATGCACGCCGATCCACCGAAGATCGACATCACCGACGGTGAATGCCTGGTCTACGTGTCCGAGCGACGCCGCTGGAAGCCGGACGAGTTCCGGCGGCACTTCGCCTGGGCCCGCCAGTTCTTCAGCCAGTGGCCGGAGCACGTACGGCGGGAGTTCGGGGGCCGAAGGCCCGGGACGGTCGGATGAGCCCGACGGTTACGGCCGCGCTGGCCGCTGCCGGGTTGACCCTGACCTGGGGCGTCCTCTCCCACAACCGCTTCGTGCGACTCGGGCAGCACCTGCGTGACAGTTGGGCGGGAATCGATGTTGAGCTGAAACGGCGGCATGACCTGATCCCCAACCTCGTGAACGTGGTGCAGGGATACACGGCCCACGAACGCGGGGTACTCGAGCGCGTCGTCGAGCTCCGCAGTCGCGCGGCCGCCGATCACCCGAGCCGCGAGCAGCTGGCCCGCGACGAGACGAAGCTCATGCGGGCCATGAAGGAGCTGTTCGCCGTCGTGGAAGGGTATCCGCAACTCAAGGCCGACCGGCACTTTCTCGAGCTGCAGGACGAGTTGGCCATCACCGAAGACCGCATCGCGGCCGCCCGCCGGTTCTACAACGGCAACGTGCGCGACTTCACGGTCCTCCGCGACAGCTTCCCGTCGAGCCTGATCGCGCGGCTGTTCGGCTTCAAGGACAAAGACCCGGGCTACTTCGAGCTGACGGCGGATGCCGAACGGGTGGTCCCACGGTTGTAGTCTCTCAGGTTGGGATGAGCCGCAGGTGCCCTAGCTCGCGCCTCCCGGTCACAGCGACTCCGTAGGGAATCGAGGACGCGGGAAGCGCCGCATGAACCGGCGGTCGATGCGATCCTTGAGGCGCATGACCCAGCGTCCCTCGAAGCTCACCCCCCACTTGGCGCCCACCGCCACGCCACCACCGAGATTCAGCAGCGTGAGGAAGTCCGTCTGCGGACGGTAGCGCTCCAGCGGTCGCCCGGCGAGCGCGGCTCGGAGGTTTCGGGTCACCACCGGACCCTGCCGGACCGCGTAGACACCGGCCTTGGGAGTCCGTGGGTACTCGATCAGGGTCGCACAATCACCCACACCAAACAGCGCATCGTCCTGCTCGAACTGCAGCGTCGACCGCACCCGCACGAACCCGCGCTCGTCTACCGGCAGGCGCGACTCCTTGAACAGGGTCTGGCTCACGGCCCCGGTCACCCAGACCAGGACGTCGTAGGGAATCAGTTCGCCAGTCACGGCTTCGACGGCCGCCTGGTCCACCCGGCGGATGCGGGTACCCGTCCGGATCGTCATTCTCCGCTGCGCGGCGCGGCGCACCACTCTGCGCCGCAGCGAGTCGGCATAACCCGCGAGGATCCGCGGACCTCCGTCCACGAGGACGGTGCTGACGTCGCATGCCGTATCCGATTTGAGCCGATGGTCGAGCGTGAATGCCAATTCCACGCCCCCGGCGCCACCGCCGACCACCACCACGCGCAGCGGCGTGCCGGCCGCGCGATCCCGTTGAGCATCCAAGAAGGCGGCAAACCGATCCACGAAGCGACCGATGGGTCGGGTCGGGAGCGCGTATTCCCGCACGCCGGGGATATCCAAGCCGGCAACCGTCGAGCCGATATCGAAGCTCGCCAGATCGTAGGACACCACCTCGCCCGTCACGAGCGTGATCGTGCGGGCCTCCGGATCGACGCCCGTGACCCGCCCGATCGTCACGCCGACACCGCTTTGGTGCGCGAGCGCGACCGGGTCGAGTTGAACGTCCGTGGCCTCATACTGCCCCGCCACTACCCCTGGGACCATGCCGGAGTACACCGCAATCGGCACGTCCACGACCAGCGTGACGCGCGCGTCGGCAAGCGGCTCGGCGACGAGCGCTTCCAGGACCTGGATGTGCGCGTGCCCGCCACCAACCAGCACGACCTGTCGGGTCCGCACGATTCGCCCGTCCTCTCACTCGTGGACTAACGGCCTTTCCGCACCGCGCGGCCCAGCGTAGGTTCGTCGGACTCTCACCTCAGCCGTCGAGGTCAGTCAGTCAATGGGAACCCTGTCCGACGAGGACCGCCGGGAGCGCATCGCGCGCGTCTTCAAGAAGAACGCGCGGAAGTTCTCCTCCGTCCCCGTCATGAGCGTCGACGAGGCCCTGCGTCGCCACGGCGAAGGTAACATCGTCTTGGTGGACGTGCGCTCGCCAACCGAGCAGCAGGTGTCCATGGCCGAGGGCGCCATCACCGCCGGGGAATTCGAGCGAACCCAGGCGGTGCACACCGGGAAGACCGTTGTCACCTACTGTACTGTGGGCTTCCGAAGCGGCCATCTCGCCGACCTGCTGCGCAGCCAGGGCTGGGACGCGTACAACATGGAAGGCGCCATCCTGGGCTGGGTGGAGGCGGGCGGCGCGCTGGTCAGTGCCGACGGACCGACGAAACGCGTCCATACCTGGAGCGGTGGGTTCGATCTCCTGCCGGATGGATACGAAGCGGTGTGGTAGGTCCCCGAGCAACTGGGGAAGACGTGGCCGGGCCGTTCCCCAAGGGGGACGGCCCGGCTCCGTTGTCAGGGCGGTCACCGCGGTCGATCCAGCCCGTCCGATCTAATCCGATCATAGTTGTCAGATTTCGTAGAGCATCTCTGATGAGCGGCGCTCAGGGTCCAACCTCCTCGCCCCGCGGAATGCACCCCCGGCATCTCGGGGCAGACACCGTAGGGCGCGTCAGCCGAAACGACCTCGCCACCGGGTGGAGAAACCACCCTTAAGGCTCGTTTCATCCCCGCTTCAACCACATCCCTGCTCCTTGAACGGACGCGGACCGCGATGGACGGTTCACCCACCCGAAACCCTTGAGGTATCCATGGCCGGGATCGTCGGATACGGTGCCTTCATTCCCCGGAATCGCATCAAGTCGGAAGAGATCGCGCGACAGTGGGGGAAGGACCCCGCCGCCATCAAGCGCGGACTCATGCTCCAAGAGAAGTCGGTTCCCGGCATCGACGAAGACACGATCACGATCTCCGTCGAGGCTGGTCGCGCCGCGATCGAGCGGGCCGGGATCGACCCACAACTCATCGGCGCGCTCTATATCGGTTCGGAGTCGCATCCCTATGCCGTGAAACCGAGCGGCACGGTCGTGGCCGAGGCGCTGGGGATCGGCACGGACGTGCACGTCGCCGACTTCGAATTCGCCTGCAAAGCAGGCACGGAGGCGATGTTCGTGGCACTCAGTATCGTCGAGTCCGGGCGGGCCAAGTTCGCCATGGGGATCGGGGCCGACACATCCCAGGGCGCGCCCAACGACGCCCTCGAGTTCTCCGCCTCGGCCGGCGGGGCCGCCTACGTGTTCGGCAAGGACCATCTCCTGGTGGACGTGGTGGACACCTACAGCTTCACGAGCGACACGCCTGATTTCTGGCGTCGCGAAGGGGAGTTCTATCCGCGGCACGGCGGCCGGTTCACGGGTGAGCCCGCCTATTTCCGGCACGTCACGAGCGCCACGCGGGCCATCCTCGAGCGCACCGGACTCAAGCCGGCCGATTTCCGCTACGCCGTGTTCCACATGCCGAACGGCAAGTTCCCGCTTGCCGCCGGCAAGGAACTGGGATTCAAGAAGGAGCAGATGGAGACGGGCTGGATCGTCAACACGATGGGCAACACCTACTCCGGCTCCTCGCCTACCGGCCTCGCGGCGGTCTTGGACGTGGCTGCCCCGGACGACCTGATCCTCATTACCTCGTTTGGTTCGGGCGCCGCGAGCGACTCCTTCGTCCTGCGCGCCACGGAACTGCTGCCGCAGCGCCGCGATCGCGCGCCAACCGTGCGCTCGATGCTGGATGGTCCCCGCCGCTACCTCACGTACGGCGAGTATGCCAAGTACCGCGAAAAGATCATCGTCAACGACTAGCCGAGGAGGAGAGTGTAATGCGTGAAGTGGCCATCGTTGGCGCGGGGATGACCCCTTTCGGGGAGCTGTGGACCTCGAGCCTGCGTGATCTATTCGTCGACGCGGCACTCGGCGCGCTGCGGGATGCGGGAGCCGACCACCTCGACGCCATCTATGTCGGGAACATGTCCGGCGGACAGTTCGTCGGTCAGGAGCACCTTGGACCGCTCATGGCCGACCACCTCGGCATGGCCGGCGTGCCGAGCATGCGGGTGGAATCCGCCTGCGCATCCGGGGGCGCCGCGCTGCGGGCCGCGTTCTTCGAGGTGGCGTCCGGCGCCAGCGATCTCGTGCTCGCCTCGGGTGTCGAGAAGATGAACGACGGTGCCGACGTCACCGGCGTGCTCGCGACCGCCGCCGACCAGGAAAGCGAGGTCTACCACGGCATCACCTTCCCTGGGTTGTACGCGCTCATCGCGCGGGCGCACATGGCGGCGCACGGGACGACGCTCGAGGACCTCGCCGCGGTGTCGGTCAAGAACCACCGCCACGGGGCGCTCAACCCGAAGGCGCAGTTCCGCGGAGAGGTCACCCTTGCCCAGGTGATGGGATCCTCGCTGGTCGCGGACCCGCTCCGACTGCTGCACTGCTCCCCGGTCAGTGACGGCGGTGCGGCGGTGCTGCTCTGCCCGCTCGAGCGTGCCCGGGAATTCACGGACCGACCCATCAAGATCCGCGCGACCGGCATGGCCACCTCCGCCATGGCGCTGGCCGATCGCAAGGACCCCGCCTACCTGGACGCCGTCGCCGCGGCCGCGAATCGCGCCTACGAAATGGCGCGACTCGGTCCGACGGACATCGACGTCGCGGAGGTCCACGACTGCTTCGCGATTGCCGAGTTGTGCGCGCTCGAAGCGCTGTGCTTCACCGAACGGGGGCGAGCCGGCGAGGCGACGCGCGCCGGGGAGACGACCATCGGCGGTCGCATTCCCATCAATACCAGCGGCGGACTCAAGTCCAAGGGCCATCCGGTCGGCGCCACCGGAGTCGCGCAGGCCATCGAAATCGTCGAGCAGTTGCGGGGTGAAGCCGGCGACCGGCAGGTGAAGGACGCGGCAATCGGGCTGACCCAGAACATGGGCGGGTCCGGGGCCAGCTCGGTCGTTCACATCTTCGAGAGGGTCTGACCATGCCGAGTCCCAGATACTGGCGCGAGATCCCCGCCCGCTACCGGCTCGAAGGCGGGCGGTGTCCGGCGTGCGGGAAGGTGACCTATCCAACACGACGAGTCTGCCCGGAGTGCCGTCACGAGGGCATGGAAGCCATCGCGCTCTCGCGTCACGGCCGGGTGGTCACGTTCACCACGATCCACGTCGCGCCGACGGAGTTTCAGATGGAGGCGCCCTACCCGATGGCCGTGGTGGAGACGCCCGAGGGCGCGCGCCTGATGGTGCAGGTCGCGGACTGTGCGCCGGACGACGTGAAGCTCGGTCTCGAGGTGGCACTCGAGTTCCGGCGCATCCAGCGCGAGGGACGAAGCGGGATTCTCTGCTACGGTCACAAAGCGGTGCCCGCGCGCTAGGCGCTGCGAGGAGGACCCATGCACAAGGTGCGCGTCTGGGCGGAGCTGAGCGATGACATGTTCGAGGCGTATCAGGGGGAGGCACGGCGCCAGGGTGTCACCCTCGAGGCGCTCGTTCAGCAGACCGTCAATTGCCTGATCAAGGAGCTGGACGAAGAGGAGCATGAGGGACCGTGCTTCATGCCGCCCTCATGATGCCCGCGGCAGGATGACTCGACCGGTGTGAGACGCGTCACGGTCGCCGATGGCGGCCGCCGACATGTTCCCAGCCGTACCCTCGCGGCTGGTGGTCCCATGACGTGGCAACGCAAGACAATCTGGTATGCCTTCTCGCTCTTCGTGGTCCTCGGACTGAGTGCCACGCCCGCCCTGGCGCAGGGCAAGAGCAAGGCCAACAAGAGCAAGGACAGCGGGCACTCCGCCGTGTCGGTGGAGATGGCGCTCTCCGCCACGAAGGACGTTCTCGTGGCGCAGGGCTTCGAGGTACTCCGTATCGAGGTCCAGGACGGGAAGCAGATCGTCCACTACCGGGCCGGGAATCAGGGGCGAGGCAAGGGTCACGGACCGCCGCTGCGCATGGTCATTCAGCGCACCGACGACCGGATCGTGGTGCTGGACGCACCCGACGAGATCAAGCTCGAGATCGGGGTGAAACTCGGCATCAAGCTGTAACGCAGCGTGACGGTGCTGCCGGCGGACGGCGTTGTCACGTCGTCCGCCGGCTGTCTTCCGCTACCGAGGAGCACCGCCCAGCAGGGCGTTGAATACCAGCTTGAACGTCCCATGGGTCTGCGCGCGGTGTTGCGGTCGGAAGCCGATCAGCACGACGCGTCCCTGTCCCAACTGCACCGACACCATCGCGGCCTTCTTGGCGATGACGTCCGCCCCAATCAACCACCCGCTTTGCAGCAGGTCATGGTCCGCAAACCGCGCGATCGTCTTGGTCCGTTCGTTCGTGGCGGTCGGCACGACTTCCCACGCCTGACTCCCCGCCAGGAACACCGCCAGTCCGCGCTCCGGCATGCCATACGCCAACGGATCGCTCGTGTCAGATGTCGTCCAAATGGTCGAGCCCGGGCTCCAGAACTCCCGTGACGGCCGATCCGCCACCACGTCCCGCAGCGGCAGCTCGAACTTCTCGATCGGGAGTGCCGCGGCCTCGCCGAAGGTGAGCAGCGTTCCTCCCTGTTCGACGAACGCTTTCAGCGCATCCACGCCGTCCTGCCCGAACCCGCTGCGATACTCCGGGGGGTAGTCGGACGGTTGCCCTCCACGCCCGCCGCGCTCACGCTCACCCGTCATCGCCGCCACACGATCCGCCGGCAGGATGATGACGTCGTACTTCGACCCGAGCTTCCCGGCCTTGATCTCCGCGTCCTTGATCGACGTGAACGGGAAGCTCCACTGCTCGAGCAGCCAGCGGGTCCACCCTTCGTCCATGTTGCCGCCGTAGTAGCGCTGGTACATGCCGATCCGCAGGCGCCGCACGGAGTGATTGGCGCGCTCGGCGTGGCCACTGAACGGCAGGAAATCCACGCCCGTCTGGCGTGCGATGTCGGCCAATTGGGACGCGGGACCATCAGGGATGATGAAGTCACCGGCCCTGACACCTCCCTCGACCGTGGTATCCGCACGCCGTACCCCAATACCGCGATCGAGCAGAAGATTGACGGCCCGGAAAGCCGCGTTGAGCCGCCCGTCCAGGATGTACCCGGCGTCTCCCTTCTGTACGGTGCCCACCGGCGCGATCATCGCCGCCACCGGGGCGAACTCGCCCGCTGGCGTCCCATCTACCGGATCCACGCGCACCCCCATGAACTCGGCCATGACGTCGCCCGCCATGTCGTACGGGCGGATGGGGTTGCCATCGGCGTCGCGCGTGTACGTGTTGTCGGGATACTCGGTCCTGCCGAGCAGCCAGCGGACCACACCCATCTTGGGTTGGGCCATCGGCACGAGGAAGCTGCCGGCGCCGTAGACCTTCCCATCGTGGACGAACTCCGTGGGCGCCCGCCGCACCTCGATCCCCTGGGCCAGCAGTTTGTTCACCATCGTGACCGCCGTGAGCGGATCGTGCTGGCTCGCGGGAATGACGTACGCCGTCGGTGACCCCGCCGCCCCCCGCTCCGTCTGACGCTTCGCCTTGAGATACGCGTTCCAAAGCACCGTCTCGCGGTTCCGCGCGGCAAGGTCCAGCACCGCCCACGCCGAGACCTTTTGCCGCTCCACGATGTCGCGCAGCCGCCACCAGCCGCCGGGCCACGGGTTGGGGAACGTCGTCTGCGCCTCGTACTCCGGCATGCCGCGCGTGTTGCCGCGCAGTTGGTCGGGATGGATGTACAGTGGGCTCGCGAGTCGGGCACTCGCCGACTCGGTCAGCATGCCGGCGATGTTGTGGAATGGCGTGATCCAGTGAAACCCGAAGTGCCCCCAGCCGGAATAGATGGCGGCGTTGACGACGCCGGAGAGGCTCGCCTCCTCCTCCTTGTACGCGACGTGTGCGCCGTACCAGCTCATCTCGCGCCACACCAATGGATCCGCGGCCGGCCGGATCGGCTCGGCGTAGGGCGGCACGTAGATGCGCGCGCCGTAGCTCCCCATGTGATGGTGATCCACGTACGCCTGCGGGATCCATTCACGGAACATGACCTTCGCCATGTATTGGGACTCGACCATGTTCGTCTGGAACGCATCGCGATTGTTGTCGTGGCCGGTATAGGCATGATAGAGCGACGGGTAGTTCACCCCTTCGTATTCGGTGCCTACCGTCTTCCGATACCAGTCGGTGACCATGATCTGGCCATCCGGATTGAACGATGGGATCAGCAGCGTCAGCACCTCATCCCGGATACGCTGGCTTGACTCGTCCGTGCCGGTGACGAGGTCGTAGGCCAACTCAGGCGCCATCTGCGTGCCGCCGACCTCCGTGGCGTGGAGGCTCATGGACTGGATGACGACGGCTTTCCCCTGCGCGACGAGCGCGCGAATCTCGTTCTCGGGAATGCCGCGGGGATCGCTCAGCTTGGCGTTGATCTCCCGCAGCTCCTCGAGCCGTGCGAGATTCGCGGGTGAGGACACGATCACGAGCAGGAACGGATTGCCCAGCGTGCTCGGCCCCATGTCCACGACCTTGATGGCGTCGCTCTCGCGCTCGAGCAGCCGAAAGTACTCGACGATCTTGTCCCAGCGGGCGAGCTGCCGATCGGCACCCAGCTGGAAGCCAAAGAAGCGCTCGGGCGAGGTCACGGATGGTGCCTGCGCGGCGAGATGCCGGGGTACCGCCGTCACCAGTGCGAGCGTCAGTCCGAAGGTGAGGCGGCGTACGAGTTGGGAACCCATCATGTGCGGAACTCCGGGCTAGGCGACCGGGAAACGGAGCAGCGTGCGGAACAGGCAAAACCTGACCCGCCGTCACCAGCGTGGCAATGCCAAGGCGCAGGGGGGCCGGACCCGCTCGGGCCCGACGCATCGTCGAACCGGCCGACCGGCGAACATCGGGCCCCAGTGTCGGGTATCCCATCTGATGCCCCTGCGTCCCTACCCTGATGGAGCACCGCGAACATGACCCGGCGCCTTGAGCAGCGTCGGACCCGCACATCGGACTACGCACCGGTTCTCGCCGGTCACGGACGCCGGCTGCCGGTGCTGCTCCTGCTCACGGCCCTGCCCACCGTCGCGGCGTGTGGGTCCGATACCGCCGCCCCCACCACGGGATTCGAGTGGCCGGTCGTCGCACCCGCCGAGGCCGGCCTCGACACCGCGCGGCTGCGCAGCATGGTCGCGCACATCGGGGCGGACCTCCCCAATCTCAACGCTCTGCTGATCGTGCGGGGCGGCGCGGTGAGCTTCGAGTGGTACACCCCGCGCGTCGCGCCCGGGACCGCCTTCGACACACGATCGGTCACCAAGAGTTTCGTGGCGGCCTTCGTTGGCATCGCGCTGCATCGCGGCTGGCTCACGTCACTCGATCAGAAGGTGACGGAGTTCTACCCGGACCTGCTGACCGACCCCGACGCGGATCCCCGCATCCGCGACCTGACGCTCCGACACCTGATGACCATGAGCTCGGGTATCGAAGACGAGCAGACGCAGCGATACACGCTCGACACGGCGGACCTCGTGGGGAAGTTCCTCCGGTTGCCGCTGCTGTTCGACCCCGGGACCTCCTGGCTGTACGACGGCGCCAACCCCCACATCGTCTCGGGGGTGATCACCAAGGTCAGCGGAAGCAGTCTGTCGGAGCTGGCGTACGCAGACCTCTTTCCGCGGCTCAACATCGCCGAGGCATACTGGATCAACGACACCGACGGTGTGAGTAACGGGGGTACGGGACTATGGCTCGCCCCGCGGGACCTGGCCAAGCTCGGCGAACTGTATCTCCGCGATGGCGTGTGGCAGGGAGAGCGCCTCATGCCGCCAGACTTTGCCCGGCAGTCGGCGGGCACCGTCAGCTACGCGCTGCCGAACGGGTTCGCCGACTACGCGCAGTTCTGGTGGACCAGC
>JAOUDR010000294.1 GCA_029859185.1 Gemmatimonadota bacterium | reverse complement strand
CGTGCACGTCCTCGTCGGGGAATCCGCCCGCCCGGAACTGGTCCGCCAGATAGCGCGCCAGCACGGGTACCTGACCGTGGGAGGCGGCGGTCCGGTAGCCGATACTCGTCCGGAAGATCTCGAGTGCCCGCTGCTGGTACGGCGCGGTGTAGTCCGAACTAGACACCTGGGCCGACAGGGACGGTGCGAGGGTGAGGAGTACGGCGGTGACGGAGGCATGGAGTCGCATCACTGGTACCTTCGCTGGGGAAGTGGTCCCGGCCGTGAGCGCCGTGGCCGCACAGAACATACCGTGCGGACAGCAGTGCCACGAGGACGCCGTGCTCCCGATACCTGCATGGCCTCGGCGTTCTCTGGACCGGCTGCTGCGCGGGACGGCGCACCACGCCCGCCGGCGTGTCAGTTTCACTGACAGGGCCGAGCCGCGAGTCTCACTCGCGCCTTTCGATCTCGGCGCCACAGCCACCGGTGGGCGCGGCTAAGAGCCGCGGCTCGGCCCTGCCGCTCAAGCGGCGAGGGGTGCGGGACCGCCGCCCGCCTCGGGAGTAGTCGTTGTCGTCGGCGCGGCCCGGCTAAACACCGGACCGCCTCTAGAGGGTGTAGCCGTGATCCACGGGCAGCTCGACACCCGTCACGTGCGACGCCGCGTCCGAGAGCAGGTACAGAACCGCGTTGGCGACGTCGTCGGCATCGGCAAACCTGCCCCCGCCTTCGGCTTCGAGGACCTCGAACGCTCGCTCCTCGGATCCGTGTTCGCGGATCAGGTCCTGGAAGAACGGCATCGAGGTCCACATCGGGGTCCTGACACCGCCGGGGCTCACGATGTTGATCCGGATGGGCGGGTCACGCATCTGGCATTCCTTGGCAGCCGCCCGCACCAGCATGCTCGCCGCGGCCTTGCTCGTGGAGTAGGCGGCGGCGCCGCCGGCGGGCCGGATTCCGGCGGCGGACCCGATGACGACGATGGCGCCGCCCGTCTCGCTCATGGCGCGGATCCCGTGTCTGATAGCGAGGAAGGTCCCGTCGAGGTTCACGGCCAGCACGCGACGCCATTCCGTCAGTGGCGTGTCCGCGATTGGGCTGGCCGCGGAGATGCCGGCGGCATGCACGAGAACGTCGAGCCGTCCGTGTTGGCCGAGGACCGTCTCGATCACGGCGTCCCAGGCCGTTTCCTCGCGTACGTCGAGCACCAGCGGCGCTGCTTGGGTCGCGGTCGCACCGGGCGTCGCGGAACCCTCGATGGGCGTGATATCGGTGCGATAGACGGTGGCGCCCCCGAACGCGAGCCGTCGGGCGACGGCGGCACCGATGCCCGAGCCGGCGCCCGTCACGATCGTGATGCGGCCCCCGAACGTGGCGTCAGGAGTCCCGCTCACACGACCGGCTCCGATGCGTGCGCACGGTCGCGCGCGCGCACGGTGGGACTCGCCTCCATCTCAGGGCGCTCCCGGAGGTGGGGCACGGCGGAGCATGTCGGCGACGAGTGTCTGCAACGCCGCGACGTCGGCGGGCAAGGGCGCAAAGAGCGTGTGCCAGGGTGCGGCCGGCGGCGGCACCGCCATGCGCCGGTCAGGGGTGTCTTGGTCGGTCACGCGTCACTCCTCGCCGTCGGCGCAAGCCCGCGGGCAAGACGGGTCGCCTTGCGAGCGCGGCGGGCGCTCCTGGCGGCGACTCCGCCCGCCCAGCCAGCCACGATGGTAGAAGAGGGTGAGAATCCCCGTCACGACCGTGAGCATCGCTCCGAGCAGGATGAAGTACGCGTAGCGGTAGCCCAATTCCGGCATGTGCTCGAAATTCATGCCGTAGATGCCCGCGAGGAACGTGACCGGCACGAACACGACGGTCACGATGGTCAGAGTCTGCATGATCTTGTTGAGGCGGTGTGCCGACAGCGAGAGGTAGCCGGTCATCAGGTCGTCCGTCAGCTCGTAGTAGAGCCGCGCCAGGCTCAACAGGCGGTCGAGCTGTTCCTGGACATCGGTCAGTTCGTGGTCGTGGCCCGCGAGTTGCGCTGGCGTGATCGAGCGCGCGGACGTGAAGAGTTGCGCGTGGTACTGGAGGATGCGCAGCAGCCGCTTGAGGTCGCCTTTCTGACGCACCAGCTCGGCGAGCAGGTCGTCGCTCGGCTTGCGGAGCATCTCCTCCTCCATCTCCTCGAGCCGCTTCTCGACCGCCAGGAGCACGGGCAGGAAGCGGTCGGCCACCGTCCGGCACAACGAGAGCGCCAGCGCGGCGGGCGAGATGTCCGGCGGTAGCGCTCCCGAGATCAGCGCCTCGCGGACCGTCTCGCTGCTCACCGACCGGCCCGAGTTGCGGGTGATCAGAAACCGCTCGCCCACGAAGAGGGACAGTTGGATCGTGCCGAACTCGAGTGACGTCGACGCGGCGTCGAGCCCTCGAAGCAGGATGAAGGTGTTATCCCGGAAGGGCTCGATCTTCGGTGGATGTCGCTCCCGGAGCGCATCGGTGATGGCGAGTGGGTGGATCCCGAACCGACGGGAAAGCAGATCCCGTTCCACGTCAGACGGCTCGTCCTCGACCGCCACCCAGAGTCGGCTAGCCTGCGCTCGCTCCCACGCGTCGATCAATTCGGCCCCGCCATCGCGGAGCCGCCCGTCTGCAGGATCGTACATGACTGCTCGTATCACGAAACTCTCCCGATCGAGGGTCAGACAATACTACGGAAGATCCGACCACGACGCGTGTTGGGCGGCATGCCGCAAGCATCGCCAGCCACCCAGGGCTTTGGCGGGAGACCACGCCAACGACACACCGGGATCTTGTAGTGGCGTTCGGCTCAAACTGCTCGGCTCTTCTCGGTTGCGCGAGGCTGGCCGGACCCGCGGAAGGCCTCCGACTCCGCAGCGACTGGAGCCCCGCGCTAGCCGGGAACGCAGGACGGTGGGTTCCAGAAATGATCCTTGAGACCGATACGGGCGACGATCGCGCGCCTATCGTCCGGCTGCGCGACGGCTGCGATCCATCGCCGCGCCATCCTCCGCCGGGCCGCGGACCGTCAACGCGTGGGCCTGCGTGCCGAGACCAGTGTCGCCGCCCCGCAGACGGCTCCCAGCATGGCGCTCAGGGCAAGGCTGATGAGGGACGGGCGCCAGTCGTAGATGGGTGAGGCCGTCTGGCCCCGCAGAATGTCCAGCATGGTGAGCACGGCGGGAGCCGACATGGCGCCGAGCGCCCCCCACAGGGCCGTACGCGTGAGAGACAACTCCGCCAGGGTGCGCCGTCGCTCGACTGCGCTCAGCAGGAGAGCGAAGGCGGTACCACTCAATCCGCCCCATGCCGTCCAGACGGACAGGAACAGCCAGCCATCGACGGGGCGATACAGGATATCCGAGGGCTGCGGTGGGCTCAGGCCTGCGTACAGGGCAAGCGCCGCACCCACGGGAAGCCACGCGAGCGCCCAGAAGATGCCGATCACGATGGCGGCGCGCAGGGTGCGGAGCATGGCGTGATCCGGTGGAACGTTGAGGACGGCCTGACTCGCGCTGGGACCGGCGTCGATGCCCTCGGCGAAACCTACGCTGGCTCTATGGGCGGCGCCATCTCGGTCGAAGGCGGCGAACCCGCCTGCAACCTCCACCGCGCCGGCCGACAGGCAGCCGCTACAGACCACTCGCCGGGCCAGCCCTACGCACCACCCTCCGCGCGCGCCGCAGCGATCCCGGCCCGCTCGCTCACCGTCAACAGCAGTCCACCGCCGATCACGAAGAAGATCAGCACGGTGGCGACCCCAGCCCGCTGTGACGCGAACATGGCCGTCGCCGTGCCGAGCAGGATCGGTCCCATGAACGACGTGATCTTGCCCGAGAACGCGAAGAACCCGAAGAACTCGGCCTGGTGCTTCTCCGGCACGAACCGACCCATCAACGATCGGCTGGCCGACTGGTTCGGGCCCACGAAGATCCCGATCAGGATCCCCGCCGCCCACAACCACGGCTTGGTGGGCGCCCACACGGCGAGAACCGTGGCGACGCACAGCGCCACGAGCGTGATCAGCACCGTGGGCTTGCCGCCGATCTTGTCGTCCACCAACCCGAACACGAGCGCGCCGAGGCCTGAGAACACATTGAGCGCGATGCCGAACATGATGACCTCCGACAGCGGCATCCCGAACGTGCCCGCGGCATAGATCCCGCCGAACGCGAACACCGTAACGAGTCCGTCGTTGTAGATGAGCCGGGCAATCAGGAACTTGGCGACCTCGCGGTAGCGTCCCACGGCCTTGAACGTCCGCCCGAGCTCGGCAAACGCTTCCCGGATGTTGAGCGTCTTGGCGCCCGTGCGTTTCTCAGGGACGTTCAGAAACAGGGGCAGGCTGAACACGAGATACCAACCGGCCACGAGCAGGTTCGTCGCGCGGATATTAGACCCGTTCTCCGTCGAGAGTCCGAACCACGGCACCTCGGGCTGCACGAACCCGACCAAGGCCACCACCATGCACACCAGACCACCCACATAGCCGAGGCCCCAACCGT
>JAOUDR010000293.1 GCA_029859185.1 Gemmatimonadota bacterium | reverse complement strand
GTCCCGACTCGAGAAAGTCCGCCAGGTAGAGCATGCGGCCCACGCGGTCCCATCCCGCGTATCCGATCGAGTGGTATCGGACAGCGTCGAGCAGCCCGTGATCGCGCTCCCCGTCTTGTTCCGCCCGCCGGGCTGCTGCCGGTCCATGCCAGATGGCGGGCGGTCCCGCAGCCGGATCGACGTACTCGCGCAGGACCGCCGCCGGCGCGTCCTTGAGCGCGTCGTGCAACCAGGCGGCTTTGAGCCACCGGCTGCGTTCCCGTTCGCTTACCTCCATGGCGTCCGCCCACGCCACCAGCTGGCGTGCTACGCGCTCGATGTGTCGCCGCCGTTTCTCGGTCACCACGGCCCAGGCTGGCAACCCGACGGCGTCAGTGGGCGGGGAGGTCCGCGGCAAGGCCGTCTCCCAGGATGATGTTGTCGATCAGGCGGGTGGTGCCCACCTGGGCCGCTACGGCGACGAGCGTGTCACCGGCCACGGTCGCCACGGGCTCCAAACGATCCGGATCGACCGCCTCCACGTACTCGACGACCAGCCCGGCCTGCTCGAGCCGGCGTCGCAGTGCGGCGCAGAGTGCCGCGGCATCCCGCTCCCCGCCCAGGAACCGGGTATGGGCGTCAGCGAGCGCCGCCGGTATGGCGCCGGCCTGGCGCCGGTGATCGGCCGACAGGTAGGCGTTGCGCGAGCTGAGCGCAAGACCGTCCGCCTCGCGCACCGTCGCGCCGATCAAAACGTCGACCGGAAAATCGAGATCGGCGGCCATGCGCGCGATGAGCCGGGCCTGCTGGGCATCCTTTCGGCCGAAGACGGCCACATCCGGCTCCACGATGTGCAGCAGCTTGGCCACGACGGTGAGCACTCCCTCGAAATGTCCCGGCCGGTGGGGTCCACACAGGTGCGCGGCGAGGGCGCCCGGGGTCACCCGCACCACGGCACCGGGCGGGTACATGTCCACGGCGGCCGGCACGAAGAGGCAATCCACCGCGTGGTCGCGCGCCAGCGCCCGATCGCGGGCGAGGTCGCGCGGATATCGGTCGAGATCCTCCGTCGGCCCAAATTGGAGCGGATTCACGAAGATGCTCATGACGACGGTGTCGGCCGCGGCACGCGCGCGATCCACCAACTGCAAGTGCCCGTCGTGGAGGGCTCCCATGGTGGGGACAAACCCGATTCGGGCGCCGTCAGCCCGACGCGCGCGGCTCCAGGCGCGCATCTCGGCGGGACTGACCAGTTCGATCACGTCGAGAAACTGTGGTCCCGGTCAGGATACCGCCCTTCGCGCACGTCGTCGCCGAACGCGCGGGCGGCCCGCCGCACCTCCTCCGCGAGCGCGGCGTACCGCTTGAGGAACTTCGCCTTGAAGGACTCGTTGAGCCCGAGCATGTCGTGCAACACGAGTACCTGGCCGTCACACCCCGGTCCCGACCCGATCCCGATGGTTGGGATCGACAGCGCGGCCGTTACACGCTCGGCCAGCGGTGCCGGCACGAGCTCGAGCACGAGTGCAAAGGCCCCCGCCTCTTCCAGGGATTGCGCGTCTGCCACCAGTCGGTCGGCGGCCTCCGTTCCCCGCCCCTGCACCCGCGCTCCGCCAAGCGCGTGGACGGATTGTGGCGTGAATCCGAGATGCGCCATGACCGGGACACCCATCTCGACGATCGCCCGCACCGTGGGGGCCAGCCAGGCGCCTCCCTCGAGCTTCACCGCGCTTGCGCCGGTGGTCTGCATGACGCGACCGGTATTGCGTTTCGCGTCCTCGATCGAGACCTGGTAGGTCAGGAAGGGCATGTCGATCACGAGCAGGGCCCGCCGCACCCCGGTGCGGACGATCCGGCCGTGATAGATCATCTGCTCGAGCGTTGCCGAGACCGTCGTCGGCTGCCCGCACAGGACGGTGTTCACCGAGTCGCCGACCAGGACCACGTCGGTGCCGGCCTCGTCCACGAGGCCGGCGAACAGGGCGTCGTACGCGGTGAGCGCGACGATCTTCCGGCCGTCGCGCTTCATGGCGTGGAGACCCACGGTCGTAACCGGGCTATCGGGCATGGGGAAGCAACTCCGCGATTTCCCGTTGCCAGAACTCCCGGTGCGGGAGCTCAGGGTGAGGGAGTTGGAGATCGAGGTCGTCCACGTGTTCGGTGCCCAGCTGGACGAGGTCGAGGTCCAGCGTGCGCGGCCCCCAGCGTTCTCGGCGCACCCGGCCTGCCGACCGTTCGATCGCGAGGCAGGCGTCGAGCAACGCATGCGGACCGAGCGACGTTCGCAGCAGCACCATCTGGTTCAGATAGGGCGGTTGGGGCGCAGGTCCGAGCGGGGCGGTCTCCTCGACGCGCGAGGCGGCAACGAGCTCGGTGCGCGGCAGCCCCGCCAGCGCGACCCGTCCGTGCGCGAGGTATCCATCCCGATCACCGAGATTGGATCCGAGCGCGACGAACGCCCAGTCGGGCAGCGTCATTCGGTGCGCCCGCGATCGACCACCACCTCGACGTAGTCAAGCGGTCCCGGAATGGGGGCGTGCGGTTTCCGCGCCGCGACCCGGACGCGCCCCACCGCCGGCTGCACGAGCACGCGGGCGGCGATCTTCTCACACAAGGCCTCGAGCAGCCGGTGCGGGCTGGTCCCGACGGTGTCTGCGACCGCCGCATACAGGTCGCGATAGTCCACGAGCTGCTCGGGCGAATCCGTCTCGCCGACGGAACGCAGGGAGAGCCAGACGGTGAGATCCAACTCGAGCGGCTGGGGAACGTGTTCCTCGTGCGGCAGCAACCCGACGAGGGTATGAAATCGCATCCCTTTCAGCGTGATGCTGTCGCGCGTGCCGACGTCGTTCATCCCGCCACCCCGACGGCATCGAGGGCCTGCCGGAGCGTGCGCACGAGTTCCCGCGCCGCCGCCGCGTCGCGTCCCATGCGCTCCACGAGCGCGCTCCCCACGACAATCCCATCGGCGTACCGAGCGACGGCCGCTGCCTGCTCGGCCCCTGTGATCCCGAATCCGACCGCCACCGGCAGCGATGTGCAGGTGCGGATGCGCTCCACCATGTGCTCGACCTCGGTGCCGATCGTCGTATGGGTGCCGGTGACGCCCAGGCGCGAGATCAGGTACACGAAACCACTGCCCCCGCCCACCGTGCTCGCCAGCCGGTCCCCGTCCGTCGTAAGCGCCACCAGGGGGATGCGGTCCAAGCCGCTCCGGCGGATGGCCTGCTCCACACCCGGGTCGCCGCCGACCGGAAGGTCCGTGAGCAGCATGCCGGCGGCGCCAGCGGACTCGGCGTCGGCGAGGAACCGCTCCGTCCCATACTGGAGGATGGGATTGAGGTAGGAGAACACCACGACCGGAACGGCGAGGTCCGCGGTCCGGATCATCTCGAGCACCCCTGCGACCGTGGTACCCTGCCGGAGGGCCTCGAACGAGGCGTGCTGGATGATGGGGCCGTCCGCGAGCGGATCGCTGAACGGGATCCCCACCTCGATCAGGTCCGCTCCCTCCGACGCGAGCATGCGCAGTGTGTCGACCGTGGCGTCGTGGGAGGGATAGCCGGCGGTCACGTAGGGGATCAGCGCCGTGCGGCCATCGGTGGCGAGGCGCGCCCAGCAGCGCGCGATGCCCCCAGGACCGCGGTCAGACAAAGTAGTCCCCAGGGGTAATGCCCCACTTCGCCGGATCAGTGACCTTGATGATGGAACGGCGGAACCCACCGTCCGTCCCCGCTTCCGCCAGGTTCGCGAGCGGTGCCGGGGCCACGGCCTGCCCGTTCTCGTCGAGCACGATGCGCACGACCGGCCGGTTGATGAAGTCCGCGTCGGGGTTGGCCGCGTGCACGATGCCGATCTCGTACGTATCGAGGACAACGCACGTTCCCACGGGATAGATGCCAACGAGGTTGATCAGCGCTTTCACCAGCACCGGATCCAGGCCCCGCCGGGGGTTCTCCCACATCTCGCGGAGCACTTGGTCCGGCTGGAGCGGGGTCGTCTGGTACACCCGTCGACTGGTGGCGGCGTCGAACCCATCCGCCACCGCGACGATCTTCGAGAACATGGACATCCGCCGCTCGCGGAGCGCCCTAGGGTACCCCGTCAGGTCCACCTTCATGTGATGCTCGTGGGCCACGATGATGCCGCGGTACGGGATCTCGCCGTACCCGCGCAGGCCGAAGAGCGTCAGCACGCCGAGCCAGGGGTGCGACTGCATGATGCGCCACTCGTCCTCGTCGAGTCCGCCCTCCTTCGTGAGCACCTCGAGCGGGACCCGGCTCTTCCCGACATCGTGGAACAGGGCGGCGAGGCCGAGATCGTAGAGCTGCAGCCGATTCAACCCCAATCGGCGCCCGATGGCGACCGAGAAGATGCACACGTTCACCGAGTGCGTGAACGTGTATTCGTCGTAGTCACGGATGGTCGTCAACCCGACCAACGACACCTCGTTGCTGAGCACCTGGTCCACGATGTTCTGGACCGCGCGCTTGACCTTCTTGACGCTCGCGCTTC
>JAOUDR010000292.1 GCA_029859185.1 Gemmatimonadota bacterium | reverse complement strand
ATCACCGAACTCGTGGTGTGCCTGCAAACACCCTCGGCGATCTCGTGGAGGTCAGCATGCCGAAACTCCTCGCTTCCGTTCTACGCGGCCTGGCGGTCCTGGGCCTTGTGCTGGTGTGGGCCGCCGGCGCAGGGTAACGCACAGAGCCCGGAATATTGCCAGCCCGCCCCCAACCCCGAGTGCACCATGTGCAGCAGCAGCGACTGCGACTACGTGGGCTGCGGGGGCCCGGGCGGAGATTGGTGCATGTGGTGTGACATCGTCCTTGATGAGGGCGATGAGCCGGTACGCGTGGTTGTCGGAAACGCCTGCGACTAGGTGCCGCTACTGGGCGACGACCAGGCCGTTTTGTGCTGGCAGGAGTCGTGCCGGTCGGGCGGTCGCCGTGATGGGCCGCCCGGCCTGCCGCTTGGAGCCATAGCGGGATAGACTCGATGAAACGAGCAGACGCTCTTAGCCTCATTGTCAACTCGGCGATGGTCGGCGTGCTGGGTTTCCTCCTCCTCCGCCCCGGAGGCGCCGTACACTCCTGGATCGAGGAGCGCCGTACAGCCACGCGGTCATTGCGACAAATAGCCGATGTCTGGGAGGATCTCACCGGGGGAGGCGAGCGCCTCGGCAACCGCAAGGCGGAGGTACTGGTGGTTGAGTTCGCCGACTACGAATGCGTCTATTGCCGCCGCCAGCACGAGGTCCTCGCTCGATTCCTCGGGTCCGATCCTGAGGTTGCCGTCGTGTACCGCCACTTCCCGCTCGAGGGTCATGGCGCAGCCCCGGGCGCAGCTCGGGCAGCAGTGTGCGCAAGCCATCAGGATCGGTTTTCCCAGATGCACGAGCAGTTGTATGGAGAGGAGACATGGCGGGCTGATTCGAACTGGGCTGCCCTGGCAGAACGGGTGGGCCTTCCTGATCCCGCGGCCTTCGCCGAGTGCATCGTCAGCGCCGAAACGACGGCACGGCTTGAGGAGGACCGTAGGTTCGCCTCGATGCTCGGCATTCGGGGCACGCCAACGTTTGTCCACCGCGGAGGCATACATACCGGGATGATCTCGGACTCGCTGCTACTGGAGCTCGGGTCACAGTAGGGACCGATGACCGCAGTCCGTTCATCCGTATGCGCTGGGTCCGCGCTCCTAGCAGCAATCACCATAGGCTGTAAGCCAGCCTCTGTGGACGCCGAACCGAGCGCAGTCATCAGCGACAGCGGCGGCGTGGTCATTCAAACCAGCACGCCCGACCGGTCGACGCCGGACTGGCAGGTGGCCCATTCGCGAGCGGTACTGGTGCGGGACGACCTCTACCGCATTCGCGGCGCGACGTTTCTCGACGACGGTCTGATCGCCGTGGCCAACGCCGGGGCCTTCGACGTGCGGATCTACTCCCCCGAAGGCCTCCTCCTAGTGCGCCGGGGGCGTCGAGGTGATGGTCCTGGTGAGTATCAAGCCCTGACGGAGATCCACTCTTATCGCGGCGACTCGCTCATCGTGTTTGACCGGCGAGCACGCCGCTACTCTGTCCTAGACAACCGCGGCCAGTACGTCCGCTCATTCTCGGCCGTGGGGCCGGAGGGCGGCCCGACCGACGTCACGCTGGAGGGCGCCACCGACAGCGGCGAGCTAATCATGATCACGCTGTCGCCCATCGTCCCTGCATCGCCACCGGGAATCATACGTCCGACCGAGACGCTTCTGCGCTACGGGCCGACCGGCGCGGTGATCGGCCCCATTGGTCCGGTGCCAGGTGCTGAGCAGTTCGTGGATTCCGAGGGAGGAGGATGGCCCCGCAGCTTTGGGCGCCGCACGGTGGCACTGGTCGTGGGCAGTGAAGTACTCGTCACCACGGGGGATGCCTACGAGGTGCGGGTCTACGGGCTGGATGGCGCGTTGCGGCGCGTGCTACGGATCGCGACCGAGCCGCTCGAAGTGCTGCCGCAACACATTGCGGTAGACCGTGACCGGCTGCGTCGCGCTGCAGCAAGTTTCGTCGGGCTTCCTGCCCATGTGCGCCAACGCTATTACGCGACGACGCGGTCGATGTCCTACCCCACGGTCTTCCCCGCCCTCACAGCCCTCCGGCACGATGACGCCGGCCGGCTGCTGCTCCGGACCTATCCGCCGCCGGGCGCGACTGAGACAACCTGGTTTGTGCTTGGTCCGTCAGGAGCCGTCGTTGCCCGTCTCCACCTGCCGGCCGGCATGGTTCTCCACGACCTCCGTGACCAGCGAGCACTTGTTAGCTGGGAGGACTCCTTGGATGTTGAGCACGTAGGCGTGGCACGGATCGTCCAGCGCTAGTGTGGGCCGCAGTGGCGTGACACCGCACACGCTCGGCGGTCGTGTTCCCACATGCGCAGTTGGTCAGGGCCGCCCGGCCGTCGATCTTGCGGCCGCACTAAGTACTGCACCATCCCGATTCTGAATGACTCGGGGGTGACGCCTGGAGGTCCGTACAGACTAACCCCTAATCCGCTTCACGGGATAGGACATAGCCCGTGTCGGTGCCGACTCCCGCGTAGGGGTCGCGGCGATCAGCGGCTCTTGGGAGGCCCTGTGTTGCCCCATCCCCAACGCAAGGACCTCGACGGTCTGGCGGGGCTTGTGCGCGCTCTCGTGCCAACCGATGCAGGGGATGAAGCGGGGCCGCTGACCAAGAAGGCGGGTGGGATTCGAGAATGGCCCCACTACCTGAAATGCCATCGACCTGCCGACTCCGCTCCCGCTGCGCCAGTACAACTCGTAGATTGGCCTAAGGCGTAGGTCGCGGAGCGAATCAGCAGAGCTCCATGCCGTCACCCGTACCGACACACTCTATGGCCGAGTTCCGGTGACATTGCTCAGCAATCGTGAGATCTCGATAGCGCTGTGGTCCGCCGCGGCGGCCTTGTGGGCTCTCTCCATACGACCCGTCCGGGCGTCGCTCGCCCACGTCATCGCGCACTGTACGCCCTCAGCTGCTGATCCCGTTTGTACTACTAGGGGTCTATGTGGGAGCGGTCGTCTGGTGCCTCGCAGGCTTGGGGTTGTGGGTACCATCGCTTCTGAAGGACACCACCCTGTGGTTCTTCCTTTCAGGCGTCGTGCTTGCCTTTCAGGCTGTTGCTGACGGCACTATTCCGCCGCCGTAATCCCAGCCGAGGCCCGAGAAGGTCAACGGCGCTCCGGCCAGCCGCTCGAGTTCGGCCAGGGTGGTCCCTACACGCACGCCGGCGGGTGTACGCCACGGGCCGACGCTGACGCGCGTCCGCACGAACGCGGGACGCGCCCGCGCGGCGGTCATCCACCCGATCTCTACCTCCGCGGTCGTCCCCGCGAACAGGCGCGTGCCCGCCGTGCAGAAGCCCTCCGCGAGATAGATTTCAGCCGGCGTGACGGCGGAAGGACCGAGCCGCCGAAGGAGCGCTGCCTCGGACGTCTCGCCATCCAAGGCGCCGAACCGCTCGCCGGGGACGACGAGCCACGTCCCGCTGCCGGGAGTAGGCGTGACGGCGATGGTGTCCGTACTGAGCGTGTCGCCCGACCGCCGGAGGTAGGCGGTGGCCAGAAACGACGGACAGCAGTTCGCGTCACCCGCGAGATACGCCGGCGCGTCCGCGACATTGCGCGAGGGATCCAGCCACACACCCTTCCAGAGCCCCCAATCCGCCGGCAGTCGCTCCCGCAGCAGCGTGCGGTAGTGCGGGACGACGGGCACAACGGCGCCGTCGCTGCCCAGGCGGTAGGGATGATCCATACAACCACCCGTCCCGTTGAGGCAGCGGCGATGGACGACGAGTGGATCCCCGACCCCTACGCGCAAGGCCTGCGGTGCGCGCAGGAACTCGATGGCCATTTCGGATCGATCGTGCCAGGCGGGACGGATGCGGTCGCCGTCCGCCACGAACAGCACCAGTTCGGCCTCCAGGAGCGTGTCCGGGAAGAACTCGCGGTCACGCGGATCCGTATCGGGGGTCGGTCCGTATACGAGCACGCGGCGTGACAGCGTCCAGATCCACGACGTCCCGCCGGCACCCGGGAGCGCGCCGCGCTCGGTGATCTCGCAGGTATCCGACAGCAGGCGGTCCGAGAGCGTGGATCGCGACTCGGACCAGGGAAGGGCAAGGCAACCGTCAGCCTCCGCTCGGGTCCGCCACACCGCGTTGGCGATGGACTCCCCCGGCGGTGGGGCAGGCTGCTGGGCTGCCGCTGGCGCGGCGACGACGCGCATCAGCGCGGCCAGCAGCCAGACGGCGCGACGCGGCTCCCGACGGGATGGCGCACCGATGAGCGTCATGCACCTGCTACTCGCCGCCCGCGGTCCTGTTCCGCACGGTCCACGGCGTGAGGTCGCGGTTCCGGGTCGGTCACGCACGGCCCGTGCCCCCGTCCCTATGCCACCGCGCGCGACCGGGCGGTCTGCAACGCGTCGGTGATCGGCGGGTCGAAGTGCACGTCGAGTTGCGGGAACGCGATGACGATATCCGCGGCCTTGAGGGCCCACCAGATGGCGGCATTGAGATCGGACAG
>JAOUDR010000291.1 GCA_029859185.1 Gemmatimonadota bacterium | reverse complement strand
AGTATGCGGAGTTCTCGTTCGGCTACAACATGGAGGTTGGGGACAACGTGGTAGTCCATCGCTACGTGTTGCTCGACGACCGGGAGCGCATCGTGCTGGGCAATCGCGTGTCCATCGCGGACTTCGCGAACGTGTACACCCACTCCCACGATCTCGTGGACCCGGAGAACGTGAGCAGCACGCCCGTCATCCTCGGGAACGGCGTGCGGATCACCTATCACGCGACGCTGCTCGAAGGCGTCGAGGTCGGCGAACACGGAATGGTCGGAGCCCTCGGGGTCGCCACGCGTAGCGTCCGCCCCTACCACGTACATCTGGGAATCCCCGCCGTACCGAAATTGGTCAAGCCAAACGCCCCACCCGAATCGGACGCCCCGGCGTCATGACCGACGTCGGTCTCGCGCTCGGTGGTCTCGTCCTTGGACTCGGCGTCGGTGCGTATCTTGCCGCCCGGCGGTCCGCACGACACGCCGCGGCGGAGATGACCTCCGCCCGCGAAGAGGTGTCACGCCGGCTTGCCGACGTCTTCGCGTTGCAGGAACTCTCGTACGCCCTGTCCGAGTCCCTCCAGCCGCGCCGCATTGCGGAACAGGTAGTCGGCTATATCACGCGGTTCACCGATGTCGACGGCGCGGCGGTGGCGCTGACGAGCGATGCGGTCCGGTACGCCCGCGTCGCGGCCGCGACCGGGACACTCGCGGCGCTCCGGGACGCCGAACTGACCGAAGGGGATGACGGACTCCTGGTGGCCGCCCTGGGTCGCGAGGACCCGCTGCAGGGGGAGGAGACCGAAGGCGCCCGGCCCGTGGTGGCCGCGGGGGTCACCGTGCGGCGGGTGGCCGTGTTCCCCCTGCGCGCCCACGGCGTCACCATCGGCGCGGTGGCGGTGGCGGATCCCCGAGGTGCCACGTTCGACCAGCAGGCGCTCAAGCTGCTCTCGACCGTCTCCGGGCACGCCGCGATCGTCCTGTCGAACGCGCGCTTCTTCGACCTGGTACGGGCGGGGCGCGATCAGTGGGAGACGACGTTCAACGCGCTGGCGGAGGGCTTGGCCGTGGTCGACGACGCAAACCGCGTTCGGCGGGCCAATCGGGCGCTGGCCGAACTGGTGGGCACCTCCGTCCCCGCGTTGAGCAACCAGTCCCTTCCCGAGGTACTCCTGCCGAGTTCCGCGGAGCTCCCCGCCCTGTTGGAGGCGGCGCGGCGTGGCGATCCGGTCCCGCCCCTCACGGGACGGAGCGCACGCGATCGCGTCCTCCGCGTCGGCGCCGCTCCGATGCGCGGAGAAGGCGGCGTGGCATGGGCCGTGGTCCTGGTGGAAGACGTCACCGAGCAGGAAATGCTCGAGTCGCAGCTCATCCAGAGCGAGAAGATGGCGGCGGTGGGACAGTTGGTGTCGGGGGTGGCGCACGAACTCAACAACCCGCTCACCTCCATTGCCGGTCTTGCCGAGTTTCTGCTCGAGCAGTCGGCCGTGAGTGACCGGGATCGCGAGCACCTGCGCGTGATCCACGAGCAGGCCGACCGCGCGGGCCAGATCGTGCGCAACCTGCTGACCTTCGCGCGCAAGGGGCCCGCGGACGTCGAGTCCTTCTCCCTCAACGAACTGGTGGAGCGCACCGTCGCGCTCGTCGGCTACGAGGTGAAACTCCGGGAAATCGCGTTTGACGTCACGCTCGATCCCAGCCTGCCGTCGTTCGTGGGTGACCGATATCAGATCCAGCAGGTGATCCTGAACCTGGTGACCAACGCGATCCAGGCCGTCCGGGACAACCCGCCAGAGCGCTCACGTCGGATCCAAATCACGACGGGTCGGCAGGACCGCATGCTCGTCGTCCGGGTCACCGACTCCGGATCCGGGATCGACGACGCGATGCTCGCGCGCATCTTCACGCCATTCTTCACCACGAAGGACCCCGGCCAGGGCACCGGCCTCGGGCTGTCGATCGCCTACCGCATCGTCGAGGGACACGGCGGATCGCTCAGCGCAGAACGTGGGTCCACCGGTGGCGCCACGTTCGTCGTACGATTGCCGGAAGACACGAGCCTGGCCACGGCCGCGCTGACGCCGGTGCCGGCCGAGCCAGAGCCGCAGGAGCGGTCACAGGTCGTGTTGGTCGTGGATGAAGACCCGGCGATCCGCCGGATGCTGAGCGTCCTGCTCGCCGCCAAGGGCCGGCGGATGGACACGGCCGCCGACACCGCCCAGGCAACGGCGCTCCTCCAGGCCGCCCACTACGATCTGGTGATTGCCGACGCGCGGGTTCCGGTCTCGGCCGGCGAGCGGTTTGCCGACTATCTCATCCGAACGTGGCCGGAGCTGCGCAGCCGGACGATCTTCTTGACGGCCGATGTCCGCTCGGACACGGAGGCCTGGCTCAACGGGCTCGGCAGCCCGTTCTTCTTCAAGCCGTTCCGGATAGCCGAGTTGAAAACCGCCATCACCCGCGCGCTGGAGCCGGCGCCCGAGGGCTCAGGAAGCCCGGCTGGCGCGGCGGAGCACCGCTTCGAGTCGCGCGGATAACGCGCGCGCCCGGAACGGCTTGCTCAGGAAATCGTCCGCACCGAACTCGAACACGCGGATCTCGTTCTCTTCATCGCCCCGTGCGGTCAGCACGATCACGGGGATCTCCTGCGTCACGCGGCGCGACCGCAAATGCGACAGCACCCCGAACCCGTCGAGTCCCGGCAGGTTGAGGTCCAGCACGATGATGTCCGGCGCGTGACGATCCACTTGGTCGAGCGCTTCGACCCCGTCCCCCGCCTCGATGACGACGTAGCCCTCCCGTTCGAGCAGGTCCCGCATGACGCGGCGCAACTGATCCTCGTCGTCCACCAGAAGCACGCGCTTGCCCGGCGTCTTCACGGTGGCGGCCGGCGGATCCGTCACCCCAAGGGCACCCTCCTCCGCCACGATGTCGAAGGACCCCGCCAGCGCCGCGGCTCGCGATGCCCGCGACGACGGCTTCTCCGGCAGCGGGGCAGCGGTCTCCGCCGCCCCCTTGACCGTCTCGCCCGAGGCACGCTCGGCACGCAGCTTCGCGCCGGAGCTGCGGCGCCGCTCTTCCAGGATCTCGTCATCCTGGGGCATGTCGACGACGCGAAGCAACTCGTCGATGGTCGAGTCGCCCTTGATGACGTGCGCGAGTCCGCTCTCCCACAGCGTCTTCATGCCACCGGCCCGGGCCGCGGCGGCGATCTTGTCGGCCGTCTCATTGGCCCCGATCCGGGCCTCGACCTCGCTCGTGACCCGGAGCACCTCGACGATCGAGAAGCGTCCACGGAACCCCGTCATCGCGCATTCCTGGCATCCGACCGCACGGTACAACGGCGTGTCCGGTGGGATCCACCGATGCATCTTGGGCGGCATGGACTCGACCCAGACCTCCTTGCAGGAGGGGCACAACCGTCGCATCAGACGCTGGGCCACCACGCCGCGGACGGCCGTGGCGATCTTGAAGCTCTCGACCCCGATGTCCACCAGCCGGGTCACCGCGTTCGGCGCGTCGTTGGTGTGCAGCGTCGAAAGCACGAGGTGGCCCGTCAGCGACGCCTGCACGGCGGTCTGCGCCGTTTCGCGGTCCCGGATCTCGCCGACGAGCACGACGTCGGGATCCTGCCGCAGAATCGACCGGAGCGCCGACGCGAAGGTCAGGCCCGCGCGTTCGTGCACCTGGACCTGGACGATCCCGGCGAGTCGATACTCCACCGGGTCTTCCACGGTCACGATGTTGACGCCCTCACTCTGGATGTGCCGCAGCGCGGAGTACAGCGTGGTCGTCTTCCCGGATCCGGTGGGTCCCGTGACGAGAATGATGCCGTCACGGTTCGCCAGGAGCGCCCGGATCTCGTCCCTCTCGGACTCCGACAGCCCAAGCGACTCGAGGGACAGGACGGTGCGGCTCGAGTCGAGGATCCGGATGACCACCTTCTCGCCCAGCGACGCCGGCAGCGTCGAGACCCGGAGATCCACCGGGTTGCCGTTGACGGCCACCCGCGCACGCCCGTCTTGCGGGCGCAACCGGTCCGCGATGTCGAGCTGGGAGATGATCTTGAGGCGCGAGATGAGTGGCAGGCCGACGGCCCGCGGCACTTTCATCACTTGGCGCAGCACCCCGTCAATGCGGTACCGGACGGCAATGCCGCCCTCTTCGGACTCGATGTGGATGTCGCTTGCCCGGGAGAGAATCCCCTCGGACAGGATCAGATCGACGAGGCGGACCACGGGCCGCTGCGACGCCTGCTCGGCCGAGACGCTCAGCTCGTCGACGTCCTCCTCTTCCACCTGCGTGACCTCGGTCTCCTCCATCCCCTCGAGGAGCCGATCGATCACGTTCTCGGGGCGGTACCCTTCGTCGATTTTCTCGCGGATGATGCCCGGACTCGCGAGGAGGGTGCGCACCTCCCGGCCGGTCGCGAACGCGAGCGCCTTCTCACAGTCGAGATCGAACGGGTTGGCGGTGGCGATCTCGAGATACGAGTCGGTCACGCGGATCGGGAGGATGTGGT
>JAOUDR010000290.1 GCA_029859185.1 Gemmatimonadota bacterium | reverse complement strand
CGCGCGTCGCCGAACGGCTGCGTCTGGTTGCCGACCCGGTCCGCCTCACAATCCCCATCGCTCCCACCGTGACGTTCGTCGAGGCAGACGCCATTCGGGTCCGGCGGGCGGACGCACCGCCGAACTAGGCAGGATCGGCGAGCCCGGGCACCGACCCCTGTCCACGCGCCTGCGTCACCGCACGCTCGATGGCCACGGCCAGCGCGTCCTGCGCGAGCAACTCCACCTGCAACGCATCCGCCAGAGCCACGGTCCCGGGCGAGACGGCAAACACGATATCACCGTCCACCGCCGTACCGACCGGGCGGATCCGCCAGGCAAGCGCATCCGCCGCCGCACGGGCGACCTCCCCGAGTTGTGAACGATCCAGCGCGGCGTTGGTACCCACCACGGCCAGGGTCGTGTTCCCGAACCGGCGCTGCGCGCCGACACCTGCCGCGAGCTGCGCACGGGCATCCGCGAACCCGGATGGGCCGCGCGCGCCGGCGAGTACTCGGCCCGCGGCGTCCACGACATCGCCGTAGGCATTGACCACGGCCAGCGCGCCGACCACGAGGTCCCCCACGCGAACACCCCACGTCCCGACACCGCCCTTCATCGCATGTTCGATCCCGAGCGCCTTCCCAACGGTGGCTCCGGTGCCCACGCCCACCGACCCCTCCCCCACCGCGCTTCCGGCCGCCTCGCACGCGGCGTACCCATCGTCCGGCCCCGGCCAACGGTCACTCTGTCCGATCGGCCCGAGATCGAATACCACCGCCGCGGGCACGATCGGCACGACGCCAGGTCCGACTGGGAAGCCACGCCCGCGTTCACGGAGCCATCGCATGACGCCATCCGCGGCTCCGAGCCCAAAGGCCGAGCCACCGGTTAGTAACAGCGCATGAATGGACGGGACGAGATGGCGAGGCGAGAGCGCGTCGAACTCGCGGGTGCCCGTCGCGCGACCGCGCACGTACGCGGCAGCCCGCATGCCCGCCGCCGGCCCGAGGACGACGGTACATCCGGTGCCGGCCGTCAGGTCCGTCCAGTGCCCCACGGTGAGGCCTGGAACGCTGGTAAGAGAGGGTGGCTCGCGCAGACGATCAGAGCGCCGGCGGCGCGACGGTGCCGCCCGGCTTCTCCTGACAGCCCTTGCACCGGGTCACGCCGCGCATCGAACAGATCACGCAGATGAACGTGCCACAGTCATCACAGGGATACCCTTCCGACGCCCGCTCTTCGTTGCCACAGGCACGGCAGATCATCGCGTCACGCTCAGGAGACACGCCCACCTCCCCTCGAAGAAGCCGCTCGTTCATCCTACCCAGCTTGCGTACCTCACGGTACACCGGACCCTCACGCCGGGGCGATGACCCGCAGGGCCCCCGGCAACAGCTCGGCCGTGAACGGTGTCCGACCGGCCGGCTCGCCGTCGATCTGGGCCGCCTGGGACGGCTCCATCTCGACGCGCACCATGCGCCCGCGCGCGTACTGGACCCGGGTACTACTGTCGTCGCCGGTGATCCACTCGAGCACGACACCGAGGCTTTCGAACAGGCCTTCGGCGGTGAGAATCACCACATCGAACAGTCCATCGTCAATGGCCACGCCCTTCCGGAACGTGACGAACGGCGGGATGAACTCGGCACAATTGGCCACGAGTACCGACGCGGCCTTGCACTCGATCACGCGGTCGTCCACCGTGATACGCGAGGGAACGCTCTTCACGGTGCCCCCCGTTCCCCACGCGCGCGCGACGTAGGCCGCCATCTTCCAGCGGCGCTTGGCGGCCGGGGTCGTTCCCGCCATCAACTCGGCGTCGAACCCGGCACCGGCCGCGACGGCGAAGAAGTGCGCCCCGTCGGGGCGCGCCATGGATCCCAGATCGATGTCCCGCGGGCGCTCGCGGGCAATGGCGAGCGCCGCCTTGGCCGGATCACGCGGGATGCGGAGATTCCCGGCAAGCAGGTTGCCCGTGCCGCCTGGGATCATGCCCAGGGGTACGTCGGACCCCTGCATCCCCTTGACCGCCTGCATGGTGGTCCCGTCACCCCCATGCACGGCAATGACATCCACGCCGTCCCGAACGCCATCGGCCGCAAGCTCGGCGGCATGCCCCGCATGCGTGGTGTCCACCACGTCCACACCCCAGCCCTCGCGGCCCAGGACATCCGACACGGTCCGCACGATGCCGGGATTCGTGCGGGCCGCGGCGGGGTTCGTGATGAGCATGACACGGGCCATCTAGAAGCGCTTCTCCCACAACAGGTCAAAGCCGAGCTGGAGCCGCCCGACCCCCGCCGCCGAGACACTGCAGACCTCGACGGGATCGGCACTCGCGAGGAAACTCCACTCGCGAGACATCCGGAACTCCAGCGAGCCGCCGATGTTCTGCGCCGTGAACGACTGCTTGCTACAGATCCGGGGGTTGAGCTTGACGAACCACCGGTCACTGATCTGCCGGCCGACCGCGATCTCGGTCGCCTCGACCCCCTGCAATCCAAACTGTGGCCGTATCTCCAGGTAATCGAGCGGCACGCCGAGATCGCTCATGAGCTGCGACGAGAGCTGGCCACTGACCTGCGCCGCGAGCGTCGAGATGCTCTCCTCGACCCCGTACCGCCCCACGTCACGCCCCGACTGCACGTTGGGAGCCCCGATCACCAAGTAGGAGATGATCTCCTCGTTGGCAAGGGGGGGCTGCACATCGCTGGTCAGTTGTAACTCCGGCGCAAGCAGCGTTCCGCCGACGTGGACGAACACCGTGACGTTCTCGCCGCGCTGGCCGCGGAGCTGATGGCGCGCGTCGATATCGAGACCCGCGTTCAGATCCGGCGTCCCAAAGTAACGGACTTCGCCCCGCGTCACCGTGAACTGCTTCCGGATCGTGGGGCCCACGAACAGCTGATACGTGCCGCGGGGTGTCTGCAGCGTACCGTCGAGCCGGTACCGATCGGCCTCCTTCTGCGCGAGCACACGACCCGAGAGGAAGATGTCCGCCTCGCTCGACCGCAGGTGGACGTCGTTCCCCATGACGAGTTGCAGGTCACGGATCCGTAGGCTGTCCAGAAACCGGTTCTGGAAGTCCGGTCCGAGGTGCCCCGCGCGCAACTCCGCGGCGGCGGCCGAGTCCATGGCCAGAAGCGTGTCGCTGAGATTGACCACGTTCTTGCCGATGATGTCCGCAAAGTACACGGTCCCCCGGGGGATCGTGCTCTGGCCCGTCACCTCGGCGCCGAAGACTGGACCGCGCAGCGTGACCTCGCCCGACGTGACCATGGTGAGGAAGTCCGGAATGTCGAGCGCCCGGAAGTCACGGGCGCGAATGCGGAGATCGAGCACGGGCCGTGTGAGTTCCTCGAGGCGGACGAGTCCCGCGACGCTCACCACGCCACCGCCACTCTGAATACTCAGGGTGTCGACGCGGATCGTGTCCCGCCGGAGCGTCAGGTGCGCGTGCATCCGTTCGTGCCGCACTCCGAGTGCCGGCAGGGTGGCGGCGCCCTCACGCACATCGAGGAACCCGCTGAGCTCGGGATCGTCCCAGGTGCCCTCGATCCCGACGTCCGCCGTCATCCTCCCGTCCGTCCGCTGGATCATCGGCGACACGGCGGACAGCAGCGCCAGGTCCACGTCCTCCGCCCGCGCCCGGACCGAGATTGGTCCGGGCAGGCGGCGACGCTCGACCGCCCCCAAGGCCAAGTCGAGCGGCAGCTCGAGGTCAATGCTCACGATCTGCGCGCCCGCACGCCAGGTACTCAGTCGGCCCGTCACCCGCTGTTCGCGGTACCCGATCTCGCCGTCGATCTGCGGCGACCGGAATTCGTTGAACACCGCGTTCCGCATCGAGAACCCGAGTGCGATGACGGGGTCTTCCCCCGTGCCGCTCACGGCCAGCGTCCCGGAGAGGTCCCCGGCGGCCGTTGCCGGATCGTATTGGAGGAGCGCCCACAGATCCGCGAGTGGGAGCCCCTCGATCGTGACGGCCAGGGAATCGCGCTCGGCGCCCGGCAGCGCCCCCGCGAGCGCCACGGCACCGGCGCCATCGGCGGTCGCGAACCGCATGTCGCGGAACCGCACCGCTGCGCGGGCCACGGACACGCCGGCACCGGGCGTGATGCGCCACACGTCGGCCGCGGTGCGCACCTGGAGTGAATCGAACCGGATGTCGAGCACCGTCCCCTGCATGACCGTGCCGCCCGCCCACGCATCAGCCGCCGGGCCGAGGTTCCCCGCGGCGAACCATCCAAGCGAGTCCTGCGTCCCGTCCACGGTGCCGCGCACGCCGGTGAACGAGCGCTCTCCCCGCTGGATGCGCTGAATTTCCCCTTCCGCCTCGAGCGGACCGGTCGATCCCGGCGTCCACCGCCCCTGGCTTCGCACGCCCCGCAGCACGGTGCCGTTCACGCGCAGTTCGTCGGAGCCGAGCACCCATGACACGGTGGGGGTCTCCATCGATCCCGAGACGCGCACCAGCCCATCCGCCGCCCCACCGATCGTGTCCTCGGCCGCCACCGCACCGCCAATGCG
>JAOUDR010000289.1 GCA_029859185.1 Gemmatimonadota bacterium | reverse complement strand
GGCAAACCGCTGGCCCTCCGGCATCCGTACCGATACCCGAGTCACGCCGGGCGACGGAGACGGTCGCAGGAATGCCCACCCCGCCAGCGCGGATGCGACGATGGCCAGCCCGGCTGCCACCGGACCGACCCGGTCCCACCATCCCCGTCGGGGGGTCGCCAACGACATTGGAGGCATCACCTGTGCCGTTGGAAGTGCGAACGTCGGATTCGTCAGTGCGGCGGCGAAGTCCGCAGCCCTGGCAAAGCGATCGGCCGGACTCTTGGCGAGCGCACGCTGCACCGTGGCGTCCACGTTGGCTGGTACCATGTCGCGGCTCTGCCCGATCGGCATGGGCCGTTCGGAGAGGATCTTCGCGATGATCGCCTGGACCGAGTTGCCGAGGTGGGGCGGCTCGCCGACGAGCATCTCGTAGACCATGGCCCCCAGCGAGTAGATGTCGCTCCGCGCATCGAGTTCCCGGTCGCCCGTCGCCTGCTCGGGGCTCATGTAGTGGGGTGTCCCCAGCGAGAGGCCGGTCTCCGTCAGCCGCCGCCCACCCGCCTGCGAGACGGCGAGCGCGATCCCGAAGTCGGCGACCAACGCCTGGCCACTCTGGAGCAGCACGTTCTCGGGCTTGATGTCGCGATGCACGATCCCGTGGTCGTGGGCGTACTGCAGCGCCGCGGCAACCCCCTTCCCGATCTCAACCGCGTCCTCGACCGAGCACTGCCGCTCCCGGTTCATCTTGTCTCGCAGCGAGTCGCCCTCCACATACGGCATCACGTAGTAGAGAAACGTGTCGGCCTCGCCGGAGTCGTAGAGCGGGAGGATGTTGGGGTGCTGGAGGTTCGCCGTAACCTTGATCTCGTTCAAGAACCGCTCGCCGCCGAGGATGGCCGCCAACTCCGGGCGGAGGACCTTGACCGCGACCTTCCGATCATGCTTGAGATCGTGCGCGAGATAGACGGTCGCCATCCCGCCCTCGCCGAGGTGGCGTTCGAGGCGGTAGCGGTCGGCGAGGGCGGTCGTGAGACGTTGGGTGATGTCGGTCATGGAACTCCGCCGTGCAGGGTGCAACGTGCACCGACGCCGTGGCGTCACGCCTACGCTGCATGGTGTTCGTTGGACGATTGGGTGGGACCTGGGGTGCCCCTATTCTTCCCATTCAAGGTACCCCTCTCGGGGGGGTTCGGCGAGCGTGTCACCTCATCCGCGATCGGTGGTCGTGGTCATTCCACGCAACGCACCGGCGCGGCGGCCGTGCGTGGCCAGACCCACGGCCCTCGTGACGACGGGTGGGAGCACGAAGGCGTGCCCCGGTGCCGCGGGATCGTGCGTACACCAGCGGCGCCGACACCCCCGTCGGACCCCAACCGCCGTTGCCGGACCCGAGACACGAGCCGTAGATTCGGCTCTGCGGTCCGACGGTTGGCGGAGGCGGCGTGCGGCCTCGGTGGATCGACCGTCACGCCGTGCTCGACGACGACGCGCGTCTGCGACTCCCGCGCCGCGGCGGGCACGCGTTCGGCGCGGCAACACTCGGTCGCGACGCTGCTCGGACTTCACCCAGCATCCGGAGGCTTCATGCCACGCGTATCACTCGGTCGCGCCCTCGCCGTCGTTCTGTGTACCCTCGGACCCCTCACGTCGGCGGCGCGAGCCCAGTCGGAGAGAACGCGGACGGCCCTCGACCTCGGCGCGCAGTATCGGGTCATCCCGAACCAGACATACCTGACCGCCAGTAACTGGGAGGCGAAGCTCGACATCTACGCGCCGCGCGACACGAGCGTGCGGGCGCCCACGCTCGTCTACATCCACGGCGGAGGCTGGGTGGGTGGTGCCAAGGAGCAGAACCTCATGGCGCTCATGCCGTACCTGATGAACGGCTGGACCGTCGTGAACGTGGAATACCGACTCGGCCGCATCGCGCAGGCACCGGCCGCCGTCGAAGACTGCCGCTGCGCGCTGCGTTGGATCCTGGAGCGGGCCGACCAGTACGGTATCGACCGCGACCGTGTCGTGGTGACCGGTCACTCGGCAGGCGGACATCTCTCGCTGACCACCGGGATGCTCCCGGTTTCCGCGGGGCTCGACCGCGAATGCGCGGGCACCGGGGAGATCACGGTGGCCGCCATCGTGAACTGGTACGGGATCACGGACGTGGTGGATCTCCTCGACGGTCCCAACACCAAGTCCTACGCCGTGGCGTGGCTCGGCAGCCGCCCCGACCGCAACGCGATTGCCGAGTGGCTCTCGCCCCTCACGTACGTCCGGCCGGGCCTGCCGCCGATCATTACCATCCACGGGGACGCGGACGGAGTGGTTCCCTACGCGCACGCCACTCGCCTGCACGCGGCGCTCGACGCCGCCGGTGTGCCGAACGAACTCGTGACGATTCCCGGCGGCGGGCACGGCGGCTTCCCGGCCGCCCAGAACGCCCAGGCGTACGCGGCCATCGAGGGCTTCCTCGCGAAGCACGCCGGGATCACGCAGCACTAGCCCGTTCACGACCGGACCGCGGAGTCATACATGATCCGACGCTTCCCTCTCGCACTCGCCCTTGCGGTGCTCCCGCCGACCCCGCTCCACACCCAGGAGATCGGTCCAGCCGGTGGAAGCCTCGTCATCGTGGGCGGCGGGCAGCTGGACACGAGCATTCTCGAGCGGTTTCTCGAGCTCGCCGGCGGAGCGGATGCTCCCATCATCGTGATCCCCACCGCCGGAGGTGCGGACGAGTACGGCCCGTACTGGGAGGGCCTGCGAGGCCTCAAGGCCGCGGGAGCTACCAACCTCACGGTTCTCCACACCACGGACCGGACCGTGGCGAACTCGGATGCGTTCGTCGAGCCGCTGCGCCGGGCCCGGGGCGTCTGGTTCAGCGGCGGACGGCAGTGGCGCCTGGCCGACAGCTACCTCGGCACCAAGACGCATGAGGAATTGTGGGCGCTCCTCGGTCGCGGGGGGGTGATTGGCGGGACGTCCGCCGGAGCCACCATCCAGGGTTCGTATCTCGCGCGCGGCGACACGCGCAACAACACGATCATGATGGGCGATCACGAAGAGGGGATGGGATTCCTCAAGCGGACGAGCATCGACCAGCACCTCCTACGGCGCAATCGGCAGTTCGACCTGCTCGAGGTGGTGCGGGCGCACCCGGACCTGCTCGGGATCGGGATCGACGAGAACACGGCGATCGTGGTGGAGGGAGACCGGTTCACGGTGATCGGCGCGGGGTACGTGGCGATCTACGATCACGAGCGGGCGCTCGACTCGGGGGGGCAGTTCTACTTCCTCGCGCCGGGTGACCGGTTCGATCTAAAGAACCGCCTGGCCGAGCGCCCGACGCGCGGGTGGGAGCCGCTCGAGCGAGTCGAGCACCGCCCATGGCGGGAGTGACCGAGAAACGAACGGCCCCATGGCCAAGCGCGCGCACCATCACGTCTATGTGATCAAGCTCGACGATGCGGTCCTGAACGAGCGGAAGTTCCGGGAAGCCAACCCCCAGCATCACCCGCTCAAGCCGTGCCTGTACGTCGGATGCACCGGCACGTCCCCGGAGACGCGCTTCGCCCAGCACAAGCGCGGCTACAAGGCCAACCACTTCGTCGAGAAGTACGGCCTGCGGTTGCTCCCAGAGCTGTACGAGCCCTACAACCCCATGCCGTACCACGAGGCCATCGAGCAGGAGCAGTTCCTGGCGGAGGAGCTGCGGCAGCAAGGCTGCGCCGTCTGGCAGCATTGAGGGAGAATGGAAAACTGCGGCAGACCGATCGGCGCAGAGTAGGAACGCCAGGGGACCCGTCCGCCATCGCGCCCGCACGTGCCCGTCGCGCCCTCACGCGCCCATCGCGCCACGCCCCTTCCCTCCCTCACCATCCAGCCCTAGCTTGCCCCATCCCATTTGAAGCGAGTGCGCATGCGCCCCAGCCCGCTGCCCCTCGCGTTCGTGGCGTGTGCCCTGCTGTACGCCCCGGATGCTCAGGCACAGTCTCTCAGCTCTCTCATCAACGACCTGTTCACCTACGGGGATTGCGGGCAGCCGCTGTGCCTCGACCTGACCGGTCCGGACAGCACGCACGGGAGCCACTTCATCCCCGCGCTCACGCAGGGGAGTCAGAGCGTCCTCGGCTTTCTCACCCAGTCCATCGGGCGTAGCACCGCCAACCTCCCGATCTCGGCAACCAGCAGCGGCACGACGTTCAAGATCGTGAACGGACTCCCGGCGAAAACCTCGACCTCCGCCGGGCCGATCTTCGCTGAACGGTCCCAGACGCTGGGACGCGGCCGATTCTTCGTGGGCGCCAACGTGAGCGGGATCGTGTTCCAGTCGCTGAATGGTGCCCCCATCGGCGATCTCCGCTTCAACTTCGGGCACCAGGACGTGGGCGAACCAGGACTGGGAGACCCGGTGCTTGAGAATGACCTGATCTCCACCCAGATCAACCTGTCGATCCAGCAACAGGTGGTCGCCGTCTTCGCCACGTGGGGCATTCTCGATTTCGTGGACATTGGTGTGGCCGTGCCCCTCGTG
>JAOUDR010000288.1 GCA_029859185.1 Gemmatimonadota bacterium | reverse complement strand
GCGCACGGCGGCAATCCCGAGGTCGGTTTCGCTGGTAACCCCGCCATACACCTGATCGGCCACGCCCGCCTGCAGATCATAGCCTTCGGCGACGAACCGGCCACGGTTGCGGAGCGCGTAGGTGCGTGACACGATGGCCTGCGCCTCGACCGCCGCCCGCTCGTTGGCCGCGCGCCGGCCCAACTCGGCGTTGACGACCCCACCGAGATAGGTCTCGACCCCGACGACATTGACCACGGTGACGGCGTCCCGCCGCACGAACGCCTCGAGGGTCCCGCGAAACGGGCGACCGTCCACGGTCACGTGGCGGTTTGTGGACAGGCTCGCGAAGCTCAGGCGCTCGTAGCGGCCGCCGGGCCCGCCATCCACGGTAAACGCGTTGCCGTCGGACCGGAGCGTGAGCGTCTGCCCCGCCGGGAGCCGAAACTCCGGGTTCCCGTCCCGCGCGACGACGACGTCCCCCTGCCCCGCGATCACCACACTCCGGGCACCAATCGCCAGCGCGACCCGCAGCACCGGCTCAACGCCCGGCGGCCGTGGCGCCGGGGGCCGCGCGCACGCCGCGAGTGCGAGCGCCGCGACGCTAGCGGCGCGTGGCCAGCGCAACCGCGTGGAAATCGTAGTCCTCGTTTTCCTCGAGTCGGACGCGGACGAACTCGCCCGGCCTGGCCCAACCGCCGCGGTGGACCCAGGTGACGCCATCGACGTCGTCGGCTTGCCACGGAATCCGTCCCACGTGGGTCGCGCCGGAGTCGTCGTCGGGAGACACGACCTCGTCCACCAGGACATCCGTCTCGCGACCCACGAACCGCCCGAGCCGATCCTCGGTGATGCCGCGCTGCAGCTCGACCAGCTCGTCCTGGCGGGCGCGTTTCACGTCGTCGGGAACGTCGTCCGGGAGGTCGGCCGCCCGCGTTCCTTCCTGCGCCGAGTACGTGAACACGCCAAGCCGCTCGAATTGCAGCTCGCCGGCCACGTCGCACAGCGCGCGGAAATCATCGTCCGTCTCGCCGGGGAAGCCGACGATGGCGGTCGTGCGGAGGGCTAGGTCGGGGAGCCGCTCGCGCAGCATGCCGACCTTCTCGCGGATCGTGGCCTGGCGTTCCGGCCGTCGCATGCGCTCCAGCATGCGGTCGGTCACGTGCTGGATGGGGAGATCGAGATACGGCACGAGCCGCGGTTCGTCGGCCATCAGCGAGACGAGCCGATCGGTCAGGCCCGCCGAGTAGACGTACAGCAGCCGGAACCACGGCACGGACGTCTCGCGCAGCAGCGCCTCGAGCAGGTCGGGGAGCTTGGGTCCGGCCCGGCCGAGGTCGCGACCGTAGTGTCCGAGGTCCTGCGCCACGAGGTTGATCTCCTTGGCGCCCTGGGCTTCGAGCTGCTGCGCCTCGCGCACCAACCGCTCGAGCGGCTCGGAGCGGTGCTTGCCCCGCATGAGGGGGATCGCGCAGAAGGCGCAGGTGTGGTCGCACCCCTCGGAGATCTTGAGATACCGCACGTGCGCCCCGTCCCCGAGATACTGCCGGACGCCGGGGTGCGTGGCGACGGGATCGCCAATCAGCCCGCGCGCGGCGAGCTCCGGGGTGAGCTTGTGCAGGTCCGAGAAGCCGAGGAAGAGATCGACCTCCGGCATCTCGCGCCGGAGATCGTCCTGGTAGCGTTGCACGAGACAGCCCACGGCCACGACGGCCTTCACCTGGCCCTGTCGCTTCAGCGCCGCCGCTTCGAGGATGGCGTCGATGGACTCCCGCTTGGCGGCATCGATGAACCCGCAGGTATTCACCAGGACGACGTCGGCCGTCGCGAGGTCGCGCACCACGACGGCGCCGTGGCCGACCAGGTCGCCCACGAGCCGTTCCGAATCGACCGTCGCCTTGTCGCAGCCGAGCGAGATGACGCCGAGCTTCACCGGTAGTTGCCGAACGTCAGCTCGATTCCGAAGTCGGCCGTCCGGAGGAACTGCATGACGGCCTGGAGATCGTCCTTGGAGGGACTCGTGACCCGCACCTGATCGCCCTGAATCTGGGACTGGACCTTCTTGAATCCCTGGCCTTTGATGGCCTTGACGATTTCCTTGGCCGTGTCGCCATCGATCCCCTGGGCAATGCCGATCGTGCGGCGCACCCGTCCGCTGGCAGCCGGCTCGACGTCGCCGACCGACAGGTTCTTGACCGGCACCTGGCGTTTGATGAGGCGTCCCTGGAGCACGTCGAACAGCGCCTTCATCCGGAAGTCGTCATCCGCCTCGAGCCGCAGCTCCGGCACGGCGCGATCGAAATCGATCGTGCAGTGGCTGCCCTTGAAGTCATACCGCTGGCCGACCTCTTTCATGGCCTGATTGACGGCGTTGTCGACTTCCTGGAGATCGGCGCCGGTGGTGATGTCGAAGGAGTTGGTCTGGGCCATCGGTCGTGAACCGTGAAAGGTGAACCGTGAAACGTGAGTGGCGTGGCCGTTTCACGTTTCACGATTCACGTTTCACGGTTACATGAGGAAGCTCTCGAGCGATTTGGCCCGGCTCACGTGTCGCAGCCGCGCAAGGGCCTTTTCCTTGATCTGGCGGACGCGTTCCCGGGTGATGCCGAGCATGCCGCCGATCTCCTCGAGCGTCATCGGCTCCTGGCCGTCGAGCCCGAAGTAGAGCCGGAGAATGCGGGCCTCGCGCTCCTTGAGCGTCGAGAGCACTTCCTCGATGGACTCGGTGAGCGCGTGCTCGAACGTCTCGTCGTCGGGTCCCGGATTCTGGGTATCGGGCAGGTAGTCGAGGAGCTTGTTGTCTTCGCCCGGTGAGAGTGGGGCGTCCAGCGAGAGGTGTCCCTGAGAGATCGACAGGGTCTTGGCGACCTCGTCCTGGGAGATGTCCATCCCCTCGGCGATTTCCTCGACGGTCGGCTCGCGACCCAATTCCTGGAGCAGCGCCGAGGAGCGCTTCCCGATCCGGTGGAGCGTGCCCGCCCGATTGAGCGGCACGCGCACGATGCGGCTCTGCTCGGCGAGCGCCTGGAGGATCGCCTGACGAATCCACCACACCGCATAGGAGATGAACTTGATGCCCTTGGTCTCATCGAACTTGTGGGCGGCACGGATGAGTCCGAGGTTGCCCTCGTTGATCAGGTCGGACAGACTCACGCCCTGATTCTGGTACTTCTTGGCCACCGACACGACGAAGCGGAGGTTGGAGCGGACGAGCTTGTCGAGCGACTCCGCACACCCCACCCGGATCTGCTGGGCGAGTTCGACTTCGTCCTCACGCGTGATCAGCGGGTACTGACTGATCTCTCGCAGGTACTGGTCGAGCGAGCCTTCGTCCCCTGAGATTCTGCGCGCGGAACTAGTTCGCATACGAGTCGGTATCCCCTTTCGCGGACGGCCCCATCACGAGCGGTGACCGGTCAGTCCAACTGCGATGTCGGCGCAAGAGCGAAACGCCGCCAGCGGACGCGGCGGCGTAGGGAATCCCGAATGGCGTGACGATGGCCACGCGCGGCGATGCACACACGCCGCTGCGCCAGGCTGCTGGGGTAGTCACTGGGGCGATCGTCATCTGTGTAAGTAGGTTACGCAGGCCAGCTTAGGGGCGCAATGGGGGCGACGGGCGGACGGGCCGACGGGCGGACGGCGCGCAGTCACTGCCGCGTGCGCCGCAGGCAACGCGAGGGGCGTTGTCTAGGAGCCGCCCTCTCGGGAGAGGCCGTACTTCTCGATCTTCTTGTAGAGGTTGCTGCGTGGCATGTCGAGCTTGCGGGCGGTCTCGCTCACGTTCCAGTCGTTCTCAATCAGTTTCCCCACCAGAAACGTCTTCTCCGCCTCGGCCTTGAAGCGCTCGAACGTTTCCATGTCGGCCAGATTGCCAAGCCCCGGTTCCTCCCGTACGTCCCCGAGCACGCGACGGACGTCGGCCGGGGCCACGGTGTCGCCGGTGGTGAGGATCACGAGCCGCTCGACGGCGTTGCGCAGTTCCCGGACGTTGCCGGGCCAGTCACGGTTCTGCAGGAGCGCGACGGCCTCGGGACTGAACCGCCGGGTCGGCAGCCCCTGGTGCCGCGCGAGTTCCGCGACGAACCGCTCGACGAGAAGCGGGATGTCGCCCCGGCGCTGGCCGAGCGGTGGGACCGTGATCGGCACGACGTTCAGCCGGTAGTACAGATCCTCCCGGAATCGCCCCTCGGCAATCTCGGTGGCCACGTCCTTGTTGGTGGCCGCGATCACGCGCACGTCCACGGTGATCGGCTTCGTGGCGCCGATGCGCGTGACGACTCCTTCCTGCAGCGCGCGGAGCACCTTGGCCTGGGCCGCGAGACTCATGTCCCCCACCTCGTCGAGAAACAGCGTGCCGCCGTCGGCCAGCTCGAACTTCCCGGCACGGTCCGCGAACGCACCGGTGAAGGAACCCTTCATGTGACCGAACAACTCGCTCTCGATGAGTTCGGTGGGAATCGCCGCGCAATTGACCTCGACGAACGGCCGATCCTTCCGGGGCGATGCACGGTGGAGGGCCCGCGCCACCAGTTCCTTGCCACTCCCGTTCTCC
>JAOUDR010000287.1 GCA_029859185.1 Gemmatimonadota bacterium | reverse complement strand
GCCTCACCACGGCGAGCCATGGGACGGGCCTGTTCCTCGTGCTCGTGGCCGGTTTCGGAATGCTCGCCCGTCTCGACGGATCCGCCGCGAGTGGCTGGGTGGTGATCAAGCTCGTGATCTGGCTGTCCCTCGGTCTCGCCGCGCTGGTACCCTATCGGCGTCCCCAGTTCGCGCGTGCCCTGTTCCTGGCCGTGCCGCTGCTCGCCGCACTCGCCGCAATCATCGCCATCACGAAACCTCTATGATACGCACATCCATCCCCCTCGTCGGGACGGTGCTGCTGCTCGCGGCGTGCCAACCGCAAGAAGAGGCGCCGCCAAGTGCCGCTACGACGCCCGCCCCCCTCGACACCGTCATCCTGGAAACGAGCCGGGGCCGCGTCGTCATCGAGTTGATCCGGGAACGGGCGCCGGTGTCCGTGGCCAACTTCGAGCGCCATGTGAAGGCCGGATTCTACGACGGGCTCATCTTCCACCGGATCGCACCGAACTTCGTGATCCAGGCCGGCCGCGTGATGGAAAATCGCGCGGAGCGCACGAGCCAGGCACCGCCGATCACCAACGAGGCGGACAACGGTCTGCAGAATCTCCGTGGCACCGTCGCGATGGCGCGACAGGATTATCCTCACAGCGCCACCAGCGAATTCTTCATCAACCTGAAGGACAACGCGAAGCTCGACTTCCGGGAAGCCACCTACGAGGGGTTCGGGTACGCGGTGTTTGGCCGAGTGATCGAAGGGCTCGACGTGGTGGATGCCATTGCGGCCACGAAACCCGTGCGGCGGGGCATGTACGCGGAGTACCCGACCGATCCGACCGTCATCCGGCGGGCGTTCCTGCAGGGAACCGACGCACCAGGGCCCTGACGTGCCCCTCTCCGAAATCCGGATCACGCTCCCGGCGTGGGTCGAGCGCTTCGTCGCCTGGCAGGAGCCGTGCGTGTCGGCGGAGGCGCGCATGGCCCTCGCCATCGGACTGGCCCGCGCCAACGTGGAGGGCGGGACGGGCGGCCCGTTCGGCGCCGCCGTGTTCGACCTCGTCACCCACCGACCGGTTGCGGTGGGTGTGAACCTCGTGCAGAGCGCCCAGAACGCGGTCCTGCACGCGGAGATCGTGGCGCTCATGCTCGCCCAGGCGACCCTCGGGCGCTACACGTTGAATGCTCCGGGCCTGAACCCGCACGCGCTGGTCACCTCGTGCGAGCCGTGCGCGATGTGTCTCGGTGCGCTGCTGTGGAGCGGCGTACGGGAGCTCGAATGTGGCGCCACTCGGGCGGATGCTGCGCGCATCGGATTCGACGAAGGCCCCGTGTTCGCGGCGTCCTATGCGTACCTGGCCGCGCGAGGCGTGGGGGTGCGCCTGGAAGTCCGCCGCGCGGCGGCGGCGGCGGTCCTCGAGGACTACCGGCAGTCCGATGGGACCATCTATAACGGGTGAACACGGGGCTGGCGCATGGACGCGCTTCGTGAGATCATGGGCATCGTGGCTTCGCCTCGAGTTCTCCCGGTGCTCCTCACACCGCGCCTTCGCCTGCGACCGTTCGACGTCGGCGATGCCGATGATGTCCAGCGTCTCGCGGGCGATTTCGCCGTTGCCGATACGACACTCGCCATTCCGCACCCCTACGACGTCGGCATGGCGGAGCGCTGGATTGCGACGTTGCCTGAGGAGTTCACGGCCGGCCAACAGGTGGTGCTCGCGGTTGGCGACCGCGCGACGGCGGTGCTCGTCGGCGCCATTGGACTGATTTTGCGCCCGGAGCATTCCCGGGCGGAATTGGGGTACTGGATCGGACGGCCGTTCTGGGGGCGTGGCTACGCTACCGAGGCCGCGGGGGCCATGCTCCGTTACGGGTTCGAGACCCTCGGACTGCGCCGCTTGTACGCCTGTCACTTCGCCAGGAACCCTGCCTCCGGAAGGGTGTTGGAGAAAGTGGGGATGCGGCAGGAAGGGATCGCGCGCGCTCACGCACAACGATGGAACCGCTTCGAAGACTTGGTGCAGTACGGGATCCTGCGAGAGGAATTCGACCGCCGATGATGATGCGCACACTCATGATGATGATCCTCGCCACGGCGCAGGTCGCAGCGCAGGAAATCGTGCTCGTACCGGGATTCACGCGGGACTTCCGCGGCCTTTCTGCCTACGGCGACCAACTGTGGGCCAGTGGACGCGGTGGGGTGTACGCGCGGTCGAACGACGGGGGGAGCTCCTGGAAACCAACCGAGATCCCGGGGGCGGAGGCGTTATTCCTCGTCGACGTGGAGGCGCTTGGCCGCGACACCGCGTGTGTGCTCGCCACCAGTTTCGACGGCGGGATCGGCCGCGCCTACCGCACGACCAATGGGGGCGCGTCGTGGAGTATGACGTATGAGACGGAACATCCCCAGGTCTTCCTCGACGGCATGGCGTTTTGGGATCGGATGTCTGGAGTGGCGTTCGGGGATCCCGTTGACGGCACCTTCTTCGTGCTGCGGACGGACGATGCCTGCGCTTCCTGGTGGGAGATTCCTCGCTCAGCGCTCCCGGTTCCCCTGCCGGGCGAAGCGGGATTCGCCGCGAGCGGAACCGCGATCGCGGTAGCGGGATCGGAACATGTCTGGATTGGTACCGGCGGTGGCTCCATGGCCCGGGTGCTTCGGTCCACCGACCGGGGACTGACGTGGACCGCTGAGACGACGCCGATGATGGCAGGACCGGCGACCGGGATCTTCGGCGTCGCGTTCCGGGACACGCTCAGCGGCATTGCCGTGGGCGGGAACTACCAGCAACCCACCGGTGATGCGCCGACCGTGCTCGCGACCGGAGATGGTGGGCGGTCGTGGACCGTTGCCGGGGTCGCAGCCCCCGCCGGGGTTCGCTACGGTGCGGTCGCGCTCCCCACCGCGGGCGCCTTCGTCGCCGCCGGCCCATCGGGACTCGGGTTCTCACTCGACGACGGCGCGACGTGGACCACGGTGGATACGCTGTACGCGTACGGTCTCTACGCGCGGGAACACACGGTCTGGGCCAGCGGGCCGACGGGCTGGATCGCCCGCATGGATCTCACGACCCTCCTGCAGAAGACACGCGCGCCCGACCGCTGAGCGCCGGGCGCGCGCGCGATCGCTCGGGCCAACGCCTACCGTCTCATGGACGCGGGCGGATGGTGCTGGTCCGGGTGATGCATGCCCTGGCCCTCGCGGTGCTGCATCCCACCAGCCGGTGGGCGCATGTCCTTGATCTTGGTCCGTTGCGCGTCCGTCAGCACCGCCATCGCCTTCAAGCCCGCCTCCATCTCGGCCCAGTGTGCCACGCCCATGGAATCGTGGGCGCCGGTGAAATGGGCGCGCACCACATCAGCGTTCGGCTGCTCGGCCTCGATCGCTTTCATCATCTCATCACGATGCTTGTCATGGCTGGCCATGGCCTGATCGTGTGCGCTCTCGGCTGTAGTCTGGATCTGTTCGAGCTGTGTGACCTGCGCCTCGGTGAGCACGAGTTCCTCACGCATCTGGAGCAGGTGAGTCGGCGAGAAAGCGCTCATGGCCATCCCCGGCATTGCCTCCTGCATCTGGTGCATCGGGCCGGTGCCGTCGCGTCGTCGCTCCTGCTGCTGGGCGGCTGCGTCCGCCACGCCGAGGAGCAGGACGAGGGTCATGAACGTGGTCACGTGTCGAAGCATATGGGGCTCCTTAGTTGGCTCGAGGTACGGCGCGGCCGGCCGTCGGCCCCGGCATCGGGTCGCCAGCTCTTCTTTCCTAAACCTAACATGCGGCCAGTCGTTCCCTCAGGAACCCGCGGTCAGTCGTGGTGATCCGCGGGCTCCAGGCCCTCCGCTCCGGGGAGCCGGCCCACGAGACGCGTGGGATCATGGATCAGCACCGGTAGGTGCTGGGGACAGATCCAGTGGCTTTCCCCACGATAAGCAAGCGTGATGAGCGGAACGACGTCGGTGCCGCGGCCGCACGCCAGGCAGGCGGGTGTATGGGTCATTGAAGCTCCTCAGAGAAGGGGCTCGCGGTCACTGAGAACACAACGGCGGACGATCCTGGTCGGCGGAGTCGCGGTCGGACGGTGCCGGCCACCACGAGAGGTCGGCAATCTCGGCCCACGTCGCCGCGCCGAGCTGTTCGGTATCGGCGCTCATGCCCACCGCCACGATGGGCGGTGGCTCGCGGGTGAAGGCTCGCCGATAGTCCCCGAACGGGTCGCGGCACTCGAGGCGCCACGCGCCGTCGGCCTCCGTCGCCTCGCGAAGCACGATCACGATCCGCGACCGCCCCGTCCAACTGGGGAACGCCGTCCCAATCGTGTCACGGTTACCCCACGAGTAGAACAGCGTCCGGCGATCGGCGAAAGCGACGACCGCGCGGGCAGGGCTGTCGTCGGCCGGCTGGCGGCGGAGATCGGCGGCCGGGATGGGTGTGCTCGTGCGCCAGCGCCAACGGAGGACGCCCGGCGCCTCCGGAAGCCGGTGGGCGAGCTCGAACAGCGCGAAACCCGCGGACGCCCGAGCTTCGACGCGCAGCGCATGCTCGGCGGTCACCGCGAAGAGCGGGGCGGGAGCGGCGCGAGTCTGT
>JAOUDR010000286.1 GCA_029859185.1 Gemmatimonadota bacterium | reverse complement strand
TCCCACGGCAAAGAACACGACCTCGCGATTGGGGTGTGCGCGCGCGAGGTCTACCGCGTCGAGCGGGGAGTACACCACGCGAACGTCACCACCCTCGGCGCGCACGTGGAAGAGGTCGGTGTGCGAACCGGGGACCCGCAGCATGTCGCCAAACGACGTGAAGATCACCTCCGGTCGGGTCGCCACGTGCAACGCCCGGTCGATCTGCTCGAGCGGCGTCACGCAGACGGGGCATCCCGGTCCGTGAATCATCTCGACCCGATCCCCGATCAACTCGTCGATGCCCTGCCGCACGATCGTGTGCGTCTGCCCGCCGCAGACCTCCATCAGGACCCAGCGGCGCGTCGCGGTCGCCCGAATGCGCGCGATCAGCGCGCGGGCCAGATCGGGGTCCTGGTACTCCGCGAGGTATTTCATGGGCGGTTGACCGACGGATCGAGGGATCGAGGGCTCGACCCCTCCGGTTCCCGGTCTCTCGATCCCTCGAGGCTCCGCTCCGCGACTTCCTTCATCCACTCCAGCTCGTCGAGCTGGCTCATCTCCCGTAGCAGCTCGAAGGTACGGCGCGCCTCCTCCTCGTTCACCTTCGAAATGGCGAAGCCCACGTGCACCACGACGTAGTCACCGGGCTGGACCTCGTCCGCCACGTAGGCCAGGCACACATCACGGCGTACCCCGCCGAAATCGACGTGGCCCATGGCCATCCCGCCTTCGTCGCGGACGTCGAGAATGCGTCCGGGAATCCCGAGGCACATGTCAGTGGTCTCCCTCGTCATGGAGGATGGCGGCGGCGAGCGCCGCCTGTCCGAAGCTGATGGCACCATCGTTCGGGCTCAAGGTTCGCGGCACGAGGACCCTCAGCCCGCCCTCGGTCAGCCGCGCCCGCAGGCGGCTCAGCAACCGCGCGTTCTGGAACACGCCGCCTGCCAACACGACCGTCCGGAGCCCGGTCGTCGCCGCCACGCGCTCCACGAGGCGCGCGGTACCAGCGGCGACGCTCTCGTGGAACCGGGCCGCGAGCGTCCGGGGATCATCGCCCGCGAGGCGTCGCTCGTCGAGGGCGGCCAGCAATGGGAGTGGCTCGAGCACCAGGCGTCCCGCCTCCTCGGATACGGGGAACGGCAAGGGCTCGGCCGGCCCCTCCCCGGCAAGCGCTTCCAGCTCCATCGGTGCCTGACCTTCGTAGTGGGCTATCTGGCGCAGTCCGATCACGGCAGCAGCGGCGTCGAACAGCCGGCCCATCGATGACGCCAGCGGCGCGTTGAGGCGGCGCGCAATCTGCTGCTCGGCCAGCGTCTGCTCCGTCTCGGGGAGGTCGGCGAACGCCGCCGCGAACGTGGGGCCGTCATGGGCGGCGAGACTCCGATACCCGAGGGCGCAGCGCCACGGTGAACGCGCGGCCAGATCGCCGCCGGGCATCGGCGCGTACCGCAGTTGACCGACGCGTTCGGCCGTGCGCAGGTCGGCCGTGAAGACCTCCGCCCCCCACACGTTCCCGTCATCGCCCAGTCCCGTGCCGTCGAACGCCACGCCGATCACCCGGTCGGCGCATCCGTGCTCGGCGAGGACGGCAGCCACGTGGGCCACGTGGTGCTGGACCGCGATGGTGCGCGGCAGCGCCAGTTCCTCGGCGACGCGGGTCGAGAGGTAGCCGGGGTGAAGATCCCGCACGACCACCTCAGGCTCGATCTGGAACAGGCGCCCGAACATCGCGAGCGACGCCCGGAAATGCTCGAGGGTCTCGACGTTGTCGAGATCGCCGACATGCTGGCTGACGTAGGCCTCGGCGCCGTGCACGAGGGTGAACGTGTTCTTGAGGTGTGGGCCCACGGCCACGAGCGGGACCGGGGATGCCAGCGGCAGGCGGAGCGGCATCGGGGCATACCCGCGTGCACGGCGCAGGAAGACCGGGGTCCCGTCCACGACGCGCACGACGGAGTCGTCATAGCGGGCTACGATCTCCCGATCGTGCATCAGCAACGCATCCGCGATGCCGCCGAGCCGGGCGCGCGCCTCGGCCACCCCCGTGGCGATCGGCTCCTCACTCCGGTTGCCGCTCGTCATCACGAGCGGCCGGTCGGCGGCGGCGAGCAGCAAGAGATGCAACGGGGTGGACGCGGTCATCACGCCGGCGTGGGCCAGCCCGGGGGCGACCGCCGGCGCCAGCGGCGAGTCGGGCCGGAGCGAAAGCAATACGATGGGGCGCTCAGGAGCCGAGAGCAGTTCGGTCTCGACGGCCCCGGGGGTCGCCAGGGCCATTGCTTGGTTCGTTGTCCGGACCATCACCGCGAGCGGCTTGGCCTCCCGGTGCTTGCGCACCCGCAACCGCTCCACGGCCTCGGTGTTCGTGGCATCCGCGGCCAAGTGGAATCCCCCCAGCCCGCGAATCGCCACAATGCGTCCGTCTCGGAGCAGGTCCCCCGCCACGCGGATGGCCGCGTCGCCTTCCGCGAGGACCGAGGCCTCAGGATCCTCCAACCAAGCGCGCGGCCCGCAATCGGCGCAGCTGTTGGTCTCCGAGTGGTACCGGCGGTTGGCGGGATCGGTGTACTCGGCCACGCACGACGGGCACTGCGGAAAAGCGCGCATGCTCGTCCGCTCGCGGTCGTACGGCATGGCGTGGATGACCGTGAAGCGTGGGCCGCAGTCGGTGCAGGTAATGAAGGGATACCGATGGCGGCGGTTGGCGGGATCGTCGAGCTCGGCGGCGCACGCCGCGCAGACCGCGACATCAGGGGAGACGGCTTGTCGCCGATCAGGCTGTGCGGTCGATGCCAGGATGCGAAACGCCTCCGCGCCGGCTGGGCTCGCCTCCGTCCATGTCACGTCATCGATGCGCGCGAGCGGCGGTGCCTCGGCTCGCAGTGCAGCGCGGAATGCGCCGATCGCAGACGCGGGCCCCTCGATCAGGATCTCGACGTTACCCGACGCGTTGCGTACCCATCCGCCGAGTCCATGCCGCGCGGCCAGTCGGGCGACGAACGGTCGGAACCCGACCCCCTGGACCAGACCACGCACGGCCAGCCGACCGGCGACGGGGGTGGCGGGCTGCACGGACGCCAGGCTCAGTTCCTCGCGCTCCGGGCGCACCGCCGCACGAAGGCACACCAGTCGTCCAGCCCCTCGCCGGTGAGGGCCGACGTGAAGAAGAACTCGAGTGCCGGGTTCACGGTGTGTGCGTGGCGGACGGCGAGGTCCAGATCGAACGGAACATGCGGCAGGAGGTCGATCTTGTTGAGGACGGCATAGCGGGACTGGCGGAACATCTTCGGGTACTTGAGCGGCTTGTCCTCCCCCTCGGTTACTGAGAACAGCACCACCTTGGCGGTCTCGCCAAGATCCCAGCTGGCGGGGCACACCAGGTTCCCCACGTTCTCGACGAACACCAGGTCCGTGCTCGCGAGATCGACCGCATCGAGCGCGGTGAGCACCTGGCGGGCGTCCAGATGGCAGGCGCCACCGGTGACAACCGCCTGTACGAGCTGGTCCGTGTGGCGGGCCAGGCGGTCGGCGTCGTTCTGCGTCTGGACGTCACCGGTGATCACGGCCAGCGTGAGGTCTCCGCCCAGCCGCTCGAGGGTCCGCTCGAGTAGCATCGTCTTCCCCGATCCGGGCGCGGATACGAGGTTCAGCGCCGCCACCCGGTGCTGCGCGAGCCGCTGCCGGACCTCGGTGGCGAGCTCGTCGTTCCGTGCCATCACCTTCTCGCGAACGTCAATCGTCCGGACGGCCATCATCAACCTCCAGGTAGCTCACGCGGAGCACGTCACCGGGCTGCCGGATCAATCGGGGGGTCGCGGATCCGAACGGTGGCTGGCTCAGCAGCACCTCCAGGCAGAAGGTGAGGCTCTCCGGTTCCACACCCGATTGATCGCCGACCTCGACGGCCACCTGACGGACGGCGGCCGGTCCAGCCGGTCCCGCGTTGGCTTCGGCGATCCGACAGATCTCGTTGGCCAAGCTGAGCTCGTGCATGTGTTGTCCGTTGGTGCGCGGGGGCGGCCACCGAATCCCGAGGCTGAGGTGGGAGGGGTCCACGGTGGCAGCGCCGTGCTGCCTTTAACGTATGGTGTAACCTGACCCCTGCCAGGGTGCCCGGGGGCTGAAGGAAAGATGAAGGATTCTTGAAGACGCCGTCGATTGGCTTGAGGCGGTTCGCTTTCAGTGGGACTCAGCGATAACTGCTTGGAGAGCGAGGGTCGCCGCGAAGGGGACCGCGGCGGCGACCTCGGGCGTGAGGTGGTCCGAGCATCCCGATGACGGAGCAACCTCGACCGCGACGATCGTGACGCGCGCCGGGAGGTCCACGCCCAAGGCGCGGCCGGCCGCGAGGGCCGGGGCGAGCGACACGTCGTGGGCTGACGCGGCATGCTCGCATTCGGGATCGGCAAGCGTCTCCAAGGGGAGCTGACGCACGGTGCCGACCGGTGTGCGACCGGTGCAAATGGCGTCCACGATCACGGCGCGATCGTACCCGACGAGCCGTTCCATGAGTCCCAGGCCGCCCACGGCGGCGCGGTCCACGTCGGCGTCGGCGTGGGTCGATCCAATCACGCGTCCGACC
>JAOUDR010000285.1 GCA_029859185.1 Gemmatimonadota bacterium | reverse complement strand
GGACGCCACGCTGCGGTCGATGGTCCGCGATCTCGCGGATCTGGCCGCTGCCACGGAAAGGACGTAACACGCCGCATGCGCATCTTCACCCCGAACGAGCTCGCCCGCCGCGCTGGCAACAAGTATCTCGGTGTTCTCGTCGCTGCCAAGTTCGCGCGATTCGTCAATGACTTCCCACGGGATCAGTCGGTGGATCTGGAGAAGAAGCTCACGACCCGCGCCCTCGAGGAATTGAGCGCGGGCAACTTGACCTACAAGCTCATTCGACGGCGACGGCAGGAGACATGATCCTGGCAGGCCGGCACGTTCTGCTCGGCGTGTCCGGTGGTATCGCGAGCTACAAGGCGTGCACGTTGGCGCGCCGGCTCGCCGAAGCTGGAACGGCGGTCGACGTGGTGCTTACCGCGGCGGCCGCCGAGTTCGTTCGCCCACTCACCTTCGAGGCCCTCACCGGCCGGCCGGTGCTGACCTCGCTCTGGACCCCCGGACGGGCCCTGGACCACATCGCCCTCGCGCGGGATCCTGACCTGGTGGTGCTGGCACCCGCCACGGCGAACCTGCTCGCCCGGGCGGCCGGCGGCATTGGCGACGACGTGCTGACGACCATTCTGCTCGCGCGCGAAGGCCCGGTCCTCGCCGCACCGGCCATGAACGACGCGATGTACGCCCACCCCGCGACACAGGCGAATCTGGAGATCTTGGATCGGCGTGGCTGGCGGTTCATCGGGCCAGATGTGGGACCGTTGGCCGAGGGCCCGAGCGAGCGCCCCGGTCGGATGGCGGAGCCGGAGGTGATCTTCACGGCGGTCGTGCGGGCGGTGCGCGGCACCGCGAGCCCCCTCCGGGGTCGGCGCGTGCTCGTGACGGCGGGGCCGACCAGAGAGCACCTCGATCCCATCCGGGTCGTCACCAACATCTCGAGCGGACGGATGGGATTCGCCCTGGCCGCCGATGCCTACGCCCGCGGAGCGGAAGTCACCCTGCTCGCCGGCCCCACGGCGCTCACGCCGCCGGCGGGCGCGCGCGTAGAGCGGGTCGTGACCACGGCGGACCTGGCGGCGGCGGTGACCCGGCACCTCCCGGAAACCGACGTGCTGCTGATGGCCGCGGCTCCCGCCGACTACCGGCCGGCGGCAGCAGTACCCGAGAAGCGCGCGCGCACCGACGGGCCCGTCACCGTGGCGTTCGTCCCCACCGACGACATCCTCGAATCGACTCGCGCGCACCGGAAGCCCGGCGCGATCATCGTCGGCTTCGCGTACGAAACGACGGATGGCAGCGCGCGGGCGCGGGCCAAGCTCGACCGCAAAGGGCTGGATCTCGTCGTGCTCAATCTCGACGAGCCGGGTGCCGGGGCGGAGGTCGAGACGAACCGGATAACCCTCGTTTCCCGGACCGGCGACGTGCCCGGCACGCTCGAGTCCAAGGCACAGGCCGCCGTGCGCATCCTGGACGCGGTCGAGGATCTCCTGTGACCAACGCGCGGGACCTCTTCCGACGGTATCTGTCTCAGCAGGTGGCGCTTGGCCGATCGCTGGTGACGCTGCCGAACCGCCCCGGGGTTGCCGCACCCCCGCACGTGGCGCCCGCCGACTCGCCGCCGGCAGCGCCGGCGACCGCGTCGCCCGCCAAGGTCCCCGCAACAGCACCTCGGACGGGGCGGGGCAGGCGGGAAGCGCCGCGCTGGGACACGGACCTCCCGCCCATCCCCCCCGCCGGCATCGTGATCCCAGCTCCGGACTCCGACCTGTTTGCGGCCGATCCGCTGGCTGGAGCCACGTTGGACGCGGTGGTCGCCCAGATCCACGCGTGCACTCATTGTGGGCTGCATGCGGGACGGGCCAACGCGGTTCCCGGTGAGGGTCCGGCAGATGCCCGACTCGTCGTCGTGGGCGAAGGTCCGGGTGCCAATGAGGACCGACTGGGTCGACCGTTCGTCGGTCGAGCGGGGGACCTCCTCAACGAGATCCTGGCCGCGATTGACTGCCCGCGGGAGACGGTGTACATCGCCAACGTGGTGAAGTGCCGTCCCCCGGACAATCGCAAGCCGCTCGGTGAGGAGATGGAGGCGTGCATGCCCTACCTGCACCGACAACTCGCGCTCATCCGGCCCAAGGTGGTGCTGGCCATGGGCGCGACCGCGGCGGAAGCGCTGCTTCACACCCGCGGATCGTTGGGTCAGCTCCGGAACCGCGTGCACGACTACCGTGGCATCCCGCTCATCGTGACCTATCACCCGGCGGCCCTGCTGCGGAACCCCAACTGGAAACGACCGACGTGGGATGACGTCCGTATCGCCCGCCAGCTCCTCGACCGGTAGCGCCGACCACCTGCGGCGCGTGCCGTGGAGCCCCGAGGCCGAACAAGCGGTTCTCGGGGCGATGTTGCTGGATCAGGATGCCGCCCTCAAGGCCGTCCAACTGCTCGAGGACACCAGTTTCTACCGTGAGTCCCACCGGCGGATCTTCCGCGCGATGGCCCAGCTGCTCGACCGGGCCGACGCGCTGGACCCGCTCGTGCTGCGGGACGAACTCGAGCGGCGGGGTGATCTCGACGCCGCGGGCGGCATGGAGTACCTGGCCGAGCTGCTCGATACCGTCCCGACGGCGGCGAACATCGAGTTCCACGCCCGAATCGTGCGGGAAAAGGCGCTGCTCCGACGCCTGATCGAGGTCGGGACGCAGATGGTGCAGTCGGGCTACGAAGGGCGCCAGGACATCGGGGCGCTGCTTGACGAGGCCGAGCAGAAGGTCTTCGAGGTTTCCAACGCGCGCGGGACGCAGGAAGTCGTCCGCATCAAGGAGTTGATGTGGCACGCCATGGAGCGCATTGAAGCGCGGGACCGGGGCGATGAATCGGTACGGGGAATTCCCAGCGGCTTCACAGATTTGGACAGCAAGACCAACGGCTTCCAGCGGAGCGATCTCATCATTGTTGCCGCGCGTCCCTCCATGGGGAAAACGTCCTTCTGCCTCAACATCGCGGCGAACGCGGCGCTGGAAGGCAAGACCCCAGTCGCCATCTTCTCACTGGAGATGTCCAAGGACCAGCTCGTCGAGCGACTCCTGTCGGCGGAGGCGTTCGTGGATCTCCACCGCCTGCGGAGCGGCGGACTCCGATCCGAGGACTATCCCAAGCTGTCGCGCGCGGCCGGCCTGCTCGGGACGGCCCCGATCTGGATTGATGACTCGCCCGCTTTGACGCTGCTCGAGATGCGCTCGAAGGCGCGCCGGCTGAAGGCGGAACATGACATCGGCCTTATCGTCGTGGACTACCTCCAGCTCATTCGGGGCCAAGGACGGGCCGAGAGCCGCCAGGAGGAGATCAGCTACATCTCGCGATCGCTCAAGGCGCTGGCTCGAGAACTCGAGACCCCCGTGATTGCCCTCTCCCAGCTGTCCCGCGCCCCGGAGCAGCGCGGCGGCGACCGCCGGCCGATGCTCTCCGACCTGCGCGATTCCGGCGCCATCGAGCAGGACGCGGACCTGGTCATGTTCATCTACCGCCCGGAGATGTACGCCGCCCAGCTGAGCAAGGAGGACTTCGAGGAGGGGATGGCGGAGCTCCACCTGGCCAAGCACCGTAACGGCCCCACGGGTACGCTCAAGCTGGCGTTCCTGAAGCAGTACACCCGATTCGAGAACTTCACCGAACGCGGCCCGGGCGGGACGGATGGCGGCTAAGGAGCGTTCCGTCCACCGCTGCAGCGAGTGCGGGGCGGAGCACCCGAAATGGGCGGGCCGCTGTGAGGGTTGCGGGGCCTGGAATACGCTCGTCGAGGAAGTCGTCGCCGCGGCCCGGCGGGCCGGCGGGCCGGCGGGCCGACGAGCGGACGGGCCGACGGACCGCCCACCGGTGCGGCTGGCCGACGTTTCCGGCGAGCGGCTGCCCCGCTTCACGACCGGACTCTCGGAGTTCGACTATGTGCTTGGCGGGGGTCTTGTCCCGGGCTCGCTCGTCCTCATTGGCGGAGAACCGGGCATCGGGAAGAGCACCCTCTTGCTCCAGGCCGCGGCCCGTCTCGAAGCACAGGGCATCCCCACCCTCTACGCCACCGGCGAGGAGTCCGTGGAGCAGGTGCGGCTCCGGGTAGACCGGATCACGGAGGACGCCGGACCCGTGCTCGCGATGGCCGAAGTCCGGGTCGACGCGATCCTCGCCCAGGCCGTGGCCACGCGCGTGCGGGTGCTGATCGTGGATTCGATCCAGACGACCTACACCGAGGACCTCGACGGGGCGCCGGGGAACGTGGGGCAGGTGCGGGAGTCGGCGGCGCGTCTCATGCGATATGCCAAGGCCTCGGGCACGGCGGTGATCCTGGTGGGACACGTCACGCGGGGAGGCATGATCGCGGGGCCCAAGACCCTCGAGCACGTGGTGGACACCGTCGTCTATTTCGAGGGCGAGCCGACGAGCGGGTTCCGGCTGCTGCGAGCCGTCAAGAACCGATTCGGATCGGTGGACGAGGTGGGGATCTTCGAAATGACCTCCGCCGGGCTCCAGCCGGTGGCCAACCCGTCAGCCGCCTTTGTCGCCGGACGGACCGTGGATATCGCCGGGTCCGCCGTGACGGCAC
>JAOUDR010000284.1 GCA_029859185.1 Gemmatimonadota bacterium | reverse complement strand
GTACCTCTCGATTACGATCCCATCCCTCATCGTGGGGACGCACGGCGGCGGTACGGGTTTGGCCACCCAACGGGAGTGCCTGGACGTGCTGGGGTGTCGTGGTCGTGGCAAGGTGCGCAAGTTCGCAGAGATCGTCGCGGGCGCGGTCTTGGCCGGGGAGATCTCGCTCGCCGCCGCCATCTCGTCGGCGGAGTGGGTCTCGAGCCACGAGCAGTACGGGCGGAACCGCTGCCCCCTCCCCACCTCCCGGACACGGTGGCCCGCGATCCGATCGCGCCACGACCGCGATTCGAGACGCTGGTCGTCACGAAGCCGCCCGGCTACACCCGGCGGTTTCTCACGACCGTGCGACACTTTGCCGGACTCCTGACCGGGGGGCTGGTCGCCTACGTCGATCACAGCCGCGCCGACGGCACCGGGCGCGGGCCACGCTTTCTCCTGGCGCGATTGTCCGCGGGCGTGGTGCGGCCCTTTGTCCGACGCGATCTCGTGCACCGCCCGTTCGCCGTACAGCTGCGGCGGCGGCTCGAGTTACTTGGCCCGACCTACATCAAGCTCGGCCAGATTCTGAGCCTGCGCGAGGACATCCTCCCGGAAGAAGTGACCGATGAGCTGAAGAACCTCCTCTCGCGTCTCCCCGCCGCCCCGATGGGCGTGATTCGGGAGATCATCGAGCGGGATCTCGGGCGCTCGGTGGAGGCGGCGTTCGCGTGGATCGACGCCGAGCCCCTCGGCTCGGCGTCGATCGCACAGACGCACCGCGCCACCACGCTCGAAGGTGACGCGGTGGTGGTCAAGGTCGTGAAGCCCGGCATTCCCGAGACGTTGCAGCGGGACGCCCGCCTGCTGGGATTCCTGGGCTCCATCCTGCAGATCGTGTTCCGTCAGTATCAGCCCAAACAGATCATCCGTGAGTTCACCGAGTACACGTTGCGGGAGGTGGATTTGCGGCGCGAGGCGGACAACGCAGAGACGTTCACCGCCAACTTCCGCGATGCCGCCGATATCACGTTTCCGGCGATCTATCGCCGGTACAGCGGCAAGCGCGTGCTCTGCATGGAGTTCATTGACGGCCTCACGCCGGATTCGCCCGAGGCCAAGGAGCTGCCGGAAGCCGACCGGCGACGGCTGACGGATCTCGGCGCCCAGGCCATCATCCGCATGCTGTATCAAGACGGGTTCTTCCACGCGGACCTGCATCCCGGCAATCTGCTGATACGACCCGGCACCCAGGTGGGCTTCATCGACCTGGGCATGGTCGGCCGGCTCGACGAAGATCTGCGGCGGACGCTGCTGTACTACTACTACTCGCTGGTGATGGGCGACGCCGAGGCTGCCGCACGATACCTCACGGCCATTGCGCAGCCGGGGCCCGGTGCCGACCCCTCGGGATTCCGGCGCGAAGTCACGGAGATCTCGCACCGCTGGAAGCTGTCCTCGACCTTCGAGGGGTTCTCCCTCGCCCGTCTCGTCCTCGAGTCGGTGGCACGGGGCGCCACCTTCAGGATGTACTTCCCCGTCGAGATGGTGCTGATGGTCAAGGCATTGATCACGTTTGAGGGAGTGGGCAACGTTTTGCTGCCGGGCATTGACGTGGCGGAGTTGTCGCGTCGTCACGTCCGACGGGTGTTCCTGCAGCAGTTCAGCCCGGTTCGGGTCCTGCAGGAGGGCCTCCGTGAGGCTCCCGAGGTCATCGACGCCATGGTGAAGATGCCCCTGCTCATGTCGGAGGGCTTGCGCGTACTGGAGAAGACCGCCCGTCGATCACCGGAGAACCCGCTCGCGGGTATCCGCGGCTCGCTGCTGGCCGGATCGTGCGTGATCGCGGGTGCCATCACCCTGGCGCTGGGCGGGGCGTGGCCGATCTGGGTCGCGTTCCTGCTGGTGGGACTCGTGCTCGGAGTCCGCAAAGGCGCCTGAAGGGCAGCCTCGCCCCGGCCTAGCGCACCGCTTCCGGACCTAGCCGCCGGCCTGCTTCTCTACCGCATCGAGCGCGCGCGTGAGCCGCTCCAGTACCCCATCGCCGGCCCCCGCGTTCGGGACGCGAAGGCGGCGGCGTGGCTCCACAGCTCGCCTCGCGCGGAACTCGGCGGTGAACCGCGGTGTGTCGTGCCAGACGGTGCGATCGCGGCCCTCCAGCACGTCTCGCTTGAGCTCGCACCCGTACTTCGCAAACACCGGTTCCAGGCGGTCCGCCCGCAGGCGCAGGCTGCGCCGGGTAGCCTGATACGCCAGCTCACACACCGCACGGCGTGACGCGAGACTGAACACGTTCGAGAAGAACATCCGGTACTCATCCCGATCCGGCTCAAAGAGTATGAAATCCGAGTCGGGATAGCGGCCTTCGTAGGACGAGAACCCGGCCTGCAGCCGGGAGTGTACCAGGGTCCGAAACGTCTGCGACATGAGCGCCGGGAAACCCCCGGCCAGCAGACTGCCCACCGGCAGTACCCCTGCGCGCACGCCCGCCGTCGTGTCGACCGGCACGATCGGGTTTATGCACAGTACGAGTTTGGCGCCGGCATCGAACGCCACGGAGGCATGCACCGTCTTCAGCAGCACGCCGTCCACACAGTAGCGCTGCGCCACGTGCACCGGCGGATACACGCCGGGCAGGGCGGTACTCGCTTGAATGGCCCGGGAGATCGGAACGTCATCGAGCCCCGGCTCGCCAAAGCGGATCGGCTCGCCCGCGCCAAGGTCCGTCGCCACGACGATCAGGTGGCGGCGGAGCTTCCGGAAATCGTCGGTGCGCCCCTGGCGGGTGAACGCCTCCGCGAGCGCGCGCCGGATGGGTTCATTGTCAAACAGTGCCGTCGGGATTGCCCCGGCAAAGCGGCTCATGGCGCGGAAGATGTCCGGCCGTTCGATCAGCGCCTGCACCGCCTCCCAAGTGAGTCGGGGGAGTTGCAGCGCCCGACGGAACCACTCCCAATAGGCGGGTGTGAAGAAGATGGCCGGGAGCAGCGGGTCACCGTCCTCCCGACCATCGAGCACCCGCACGAGCTGTGAGGGCGTGACGCCGTTGGCCAGGAACGCCGCCACGAACGACCCGGCGCTGACGCCTACGTAGACATGGAGAGCGGTGAAATCGATGCCGACCACCGCCTCCTCGAGGGCCCGCAGGGCGCCGATCTCGTAGACCGCCCCCACGGGCCCGCCGCCGGCGAGCGCGAGCCCGATCCGCCCGCCATCCGTGTGCCCGGCTCTGGACGTCATAGGGCCAAGCTACCCGACCGCCGCCTCCGTGCGCGCCCGCGACGCCGGCCGACGCGGCTTGGCGCGCGACTTCTCGACGGCCTTGGTCAGTTCCTCGACCCGCTTCGTGAGCGTGGCGATCTCCTTGCGCGTGGGCACGCCGAGCTTGTGCATCGCCTTCTCGACGGCCGTGTTCACGGGCGACACGACCTTCCCGAACACGTCCGACACGTCACCCCGAAGGTCCTTGACGTTATCGACCATCGTCCCGAGCCGCTTCCGGTTCTTGCTCTCGAACGCCGCGCCCCGCTTCACCAACTGGTCGAACAACTTGCCGCCCTCATCCTCGGCCAGCGCCAGAGCGCCGACGCCTGCCAGCCATACGTTGCGTGCCGATTCCTTCGCTTGAGGAACCATGCTCATCGTCTTCTTCTTCGTCTTCGCCGCCATGACCACACCGCGTCCTTTCACAAGAATGGTTGATTGCTTGCTCATCCACGCGAGCGCGCGGAACGGGCCCCGGCGCGCGCAGGTTTGCGGCGCCTCCCGCCAGCCCCTTCCAGTGCCCGCAGCGACGCCTCGAGATCTTCGAGCCGACCGCGCAATTGCTCCATCTCCTCCCGCGCCTCCTGCAAGGGCTTGACCCGATCCACGCTGGCGCGCACGAGGCGGTCGACCCGGCCCTGAAACTCCTCGACCCCACGCTGCAGGGCGGCTTCGCCCCGCCGGATGACCTCGTGCAACAGGTCACTCGGCAACAGCGTGACGCCGCGTCGCTCCTCTTCGTAGATCACCTGGGCCAGGGTCTGTGCCGTCACGTCATCGGCCGTCTTGCTGTCGACGACCTGCACCTGCTGACCTCCACGGACCCACGCCGCGATTTCCTCGAGCGAGACGTAACGGCTCTCCTCGGTGTCGTAGAGCTTGCGGCTTCCGCCGCCGTACCGTTTGACCAGCCGGACCATCGCTCGACCCTCCTAGGCACCCGCCGACCGGACACCCCGCGTCGGTCGTCGCTTCAAAATGCCGCGATGCGGCAAAAATGTCAAGACCTCTTGCCGCGGCGCGGTGAACGACGGTTGGGACCGGCCGTTGCCAACCGCTCGAGCAGGAGCCGACCGAGGGCGTCGAGGGCGGTGAGGCCGGTGGGGGGACTGGGAAGCAGGGGCAGGTCCGCCACCGGCGTCCCGTCGGTGACCAACCGCCGCAGATGGGCGATTCCTCGGGCGTCCCGTTCTCCGAGCCAGGCAAGGAGGCCAACCCCGCCAGCGGCATCGGCGGCCCCTGGCACCACAGGATGCACTTGGTTGACGGCCAGTCCGGCGACGTGGTGCCCACTCTGCCGGAGGCGGCGGGCAAAGAACAGCGTGTCGGCCACC
>JAOUDR010000283.1 GCA_029859185.1 Gemmatimonadota bacterium | reverse complement strand
AACTCGGTGGCTTCCTTGCGCTCCGTGCTCCCGATGCGGGCGGGCTGAGCCGCGCCCTCCGGGAGCGGGGTGTCCTCACGGACTACCGGGGTGATGCGCTCCGATTCGGCCCGGCTCCCTATCTCGCCGACGCTCAGTTGGATGCCGCGATGGACCTGCTTGGCCAGGTGGCGAAATAACCTCGCTTCCTTTGCGGCCTTGGCGCCTCGTTGCGTCTTTGCGTTTACAGCTTTGCAACGCAAAGACGCCAAGGGGAATGCGAAGGCCGCAAGGAATACGGAATTATGGCGTAAAGCGAGCCGCTCCTGGTGCGGGCACCCATGGCGTATCAGGCTCGAAATACTTCCAGAGCAGTGCCGATACCTTTCGCAGCAGCACATATCCCTCGTTCGACGACTCCCAGCTCTCGTCCTCCTGGTTCTTCGTGATCACGGAGAAGACGTAGTCTCCCGCCGGCGCGTTCACGAGCACCACTTCGGAGCGGGAGCGATTCACGGCCCCCTGCTTCGACGCCGCCTGGACCCACGGCGGAATCTGGCTCAAGGCCTCGCCATTCCAGTAGATCCGGGTCAGCATCCGGTACATCTGCTGGTCGGCGGCCGGGCTCACCGCTTTCTGCTCCCGGATCAGCACCAGCAGCTCCGCCATCTCCCTCGGCGTCGTCTGTCCCCACCCATACGCCTCCCAGTTCGGTCGACGTCCCGGTGTCCGCGAGTTCATGCGCGTGGAATCGAAGCCGTGCTGCGTCAGCCACTCGTTGATCCGCAGCCCCGTGCCGGCCAGCGACTGCAGCCAGAGCGACGCGGTGTTGTCGCTCATGGTAATCATGAGCATCGCCACCTTGGCCAGCTCGATGGTGCTGCTGTCCTGCACCAACGCGAGGAGGTCGTCCTCATCGGAATACGCGAGCGAGTCGGTATAGGTGAGCTTCTGCAGGAACTCCAGGTTGCCGTCCTCCAGCGCCTGGAAGGTCGTCAGCAGGATCGGCACCTTGATCATGCTGGCCGTGGGGAAGAGCTCGTCGGCACGGATCGCCGCCGTTTGCCCGGTGCGCAGGTTCCGGACATAGACGCCCACGTCACCGTGAAAACCCTGGACTGCCTCCTGGAGCTCCGCCTGCAGGGCGGCGTCGGGTTGCGGCGGCGCAGGAGGAGCGGTGAGGGACATGGGTGCGGGCGCGGATGCACAGCCGGTGAGGAGCGCCACCACACAGCAGATCCACACCGAACGGGGACAGGGGCGCATCAGGGACTCCTGAAATCGAATGGGGCATCGAGCGCGCGGAGGACCGCCGCATCGCGGTGATAGACATCGCTCCGAAAGTTGATGGTGCCGTCCTCCGCCGACCAGGCCGTCCAGTACAACAGCACGACGGGGACCCCACGGGGGAGGGGTATGGTCTGCTCGGCGCCGGCGGCCACGAGGCTGTCGAGCGCCGCGGGCGTCCAAGGGGACCCCTCGAGGAGGAGTTCCGCCAGCGCCATCGGGTGTTCGACTCGAATGCAGCCGGAACTGAAGGTGCGTTGCGGTTTGCGAAACAGCGCCCGGGCAGGCGTGTCGTGCAGGTACACGGCGTATGGATTGGGGAACATGAACTTGATGCGGCCCAGCGGATTGCTGCCGCCCGGGGCCTGGACGATCCGGTAGGGGAAACTCCGCCCACGATACCAGTGCCAGTCGATCGTCGCGGGGTCGATGGCATTCCCTTGCCAGTCGAGGACTCGCATCGCGTGGGTGGCGAGGTAGGTCGAGTCGCGCCGGACCGCGGGAAAGACATCCTCGTCGAGGAGGAGTTGGGGGACCGTCCACGTCGGATTGACGACGAGATACGTCATCGTGGCCCGAAACTCGGGCGTCTGTCGGAACGGCTGCCCCACGATGGACGGCGCGCGCCACACGAGCGTGTCGTTCCGCACGAAGTACGACTCGAAGCCGGCGATGTTCACCGCCACGAAGGTGCTCCCGAGCTCGCGCAGCACCCACCGGCCCCGTTCGAGGTTGATACGCAAGGTCTCGATGCGTGCGGACACGGGCACATTCAACTCCGCGATGGTGCGTGGGCCGAGGACACCATCGGGGTACAAACCGTGACGGGCCTGGAATTGCGTCAGTGCCGCGGTGAGCGGCGGCATGAACGTCTCTCCGGAGTCGGCAGCAGCGGCAGAGTCGAGGTCGCCGGTTGCGGCGAGCCGGCGCCGGAGCGACGGGATCCGTGCATCGACGTCTCCCTCCTCGATATTCGGTCCGCGGTCGATCGACTCCCACCCGCCGGCGGATTCGAGTGCCCGGTACTGAGCAAGGTCGTTTCGAAGGCGGAGGTAGAGAGGGTGGCGGGGTGCGAGCGCTGCAACGGCCAGGGCCAGCGTGTCGGAGGTGGCCAGCGCTTCGATGGTGCCCGCGGCGTTGGGTGGCAGCGGCGGGGGCGGAATGTGCCAGGTGGTGTCGAGTGTGGTGGGGTCGACCTTGCCGACGGTGAGCGACGACCAGAGGCGAATCAGCGCCTCAGTGGCCAGGAGGTCGAAATCTGCCCGGAGGGTGGGTGACGTGGTCAGGGCGAGCGCAAAGGGCTCCAGCCGCTCGAGGGGCTCAATCAGGTAGTCGCGCGGCTCGAGGCCGTCCTGGCGAGACGCGCGGATGGCCTGCAACAGTGCGCCGGCCCGGTTAGGGTCGGTCCAGGCCGGCTGGTAGTTGCGGCCGGCGTAGAACCGCGAGAGAAGGCTGCCGGTCTGCAGCGGCACGGCAAGCACGGTGGCGGCACCATCGGACAACTGGAGCGCATTCACCCGCGCCCGGATGGATTCGCTGACCGCACCGGTGCCCTGCGCCGCCAGCGGCGCGGCCAGCAGGAGGCACGCGCCGATCATCGCTGGGTAGATGCCTCGGTTCACGGACTCCAGCTGTTATTCGTGCGGTCCACATCGGGGAGCTTCTGCTCCGGGTCCACCTCGACACCGACGACCGCCGCCCCCGGCACGGTGAAGGTGTAGGTGGCGTGGCCGTCGAGCCAGTACTTGACCGGGATCTTCTCCATGACCGTGGTGCTGTCGCTCCGGGTCACTTTCACCTCGCCTGGCATCGGCGCCAGCCCCTTGTCCACGATGACGATGGTCGAGCCGTTTGGGCCGGCCGTGACGCTCTCCACCGACTGGTCCACCGTCCACGTTTCCCAGAACCAGGTGCGCCAGAACCAGCCGAGGTCCTGCCCGGTCACATCCTCGAAGGTATAGAAGAAATCCCAGGGCGTCGGGTGCTTGTACTGCCAGCGCGCGCCATAGGTCCGGTACGCCTTCAGGAAGAGGTCGGGCCCCAGCATCCCGCGCAGCGTCATCAGGATATTGGCCGGCTTCATATAGCTTGCCACACCATATCCGATGCCGGTGTCGTACCGGTCGCCGTGGCGCATCAACGGCTCCTCGATGCCCATTCGGGCCACCTGGCCGTAGATGCCCTTGTCCTGCGCCTCGGCGTCGCGGCCCGTGAAGAAGTCGGCCTCTCCCTGCACGCCGTTGAACTCCGTGAGTCCTTCGTCCTGCCAAGCGTGACGCTTCTCGTCCGACCCGACCTGCATCGGGAACCACATATGCGCCAGTTCGTGCACCGTGACGCCGTAGAGCGCGAAGCTGTCCGCCTGGAACCCACCGATGCAGGTGATCATCGGGTATTCCATGCCGCCGCAGGACTCGGGGCCCTGCATCGACGTCATGACCGGCCAGGGATAGGGCCAGAGGTAGCTGGAGAGAAACTCGATGGAATGCCGGGCGTAGCGGGCATCCTCCGCCCACTTCGAGGTTGCGTTGCCGGGAAGCCAGAAGGTGTGGATCAGGGTGTAGTCCGGCGTGCCGTCCGCGTCGCGGTCGCCCACCTTGGCCCGGGCCGCATCCATCACGAACTTGTCGGACACCCCCCACGCGAAGTCGCGCACGGTGTCGGCGTGGAACCGCCAGGTGAGCGACGGCCCGGCGAGTGTCGCCTTGCCCGCGCCGCGGTCGGCTTCCGTCACCACGTGTACCACGGTGTCCGAGGCGAAGGCCAGGCCGACCCGCCGGATCATCTCGGGCGTGAGCACCTCCGCGTGATTGACCAGGCTCCCGGTGGCGCCGATGAGGTAGCCCGCGGGCACGGTGATCGACACGTCGTAGCTGCCGTAGCCCATGTAAAACTCGGCGTTCCCCATGTAGGGATCGTTCTGCCAGCCGACCACATCGTCGTACACCGCCATCTGCGGATACCAGTAGCTGATGAAGGCCAAGTCGTCGGTGCGGCCACCGCGCGGCGCGCCGTCCGGCGGCACCGTCAGGCTCCAGGCAAACTCGAGGTCCACGCTGTCACCGGGAGCGAGGGCAGGTCCCACCGGGACCGACATGACCGTGCTGTTGATCTTGTAGCCCCGGGTCTTGTCCCCGGCCTCGGGGACGTCCGTCCCGCGCACGGCCACGCGACTCAGCGTGACGCCGCCAGTGATGGGCACGGTCTCGTTCCGCACGGCGCTGTCGCTGAAGAGGTTGTCGTGCAGGTGGACGTACACGGTGGTGAGCTGGCGGGGAGACCGGTTGTAGTACCAGATGGTGCCGGTGCCCGTGAGCAGGCCACTGGC
>JAOUDR010000282.1 GCA_029859185.1 Gemmatimonadota bacterium | reverse complement strand
CATCACCGCCTCGGCCTCGATGCCTCCAACCCCCCATCCCACCACGCCGAGCCCGTTGATCATGGTGGTGTGGGAATCGGTGCCCACCAGCGTGTCGGGATACACCACCCACTCCTCGTTCCGCCGTTCCGCCGTTCCGCCGTTCCGCCGCTCCCGCCGCACTACGCTCGCGAGATACTCGAGATTCACCTGGTGCACGATCCCGGTGCCGGGCGGCACCACGCTGAAGTTGGTGAACGCCTGTTGCGCCCAGCGCAGCAGCGCGTACCGCTCGCCGTTCCGCTCCATCTCGCGCTCGACGTTCAACGCGAACGCCGTCGGCGTGCCGAAGAAGTCCACCTGGACCGAGTGATCGATCACCAGGTCGGTGCGGACGAGCGGATTGATCTTCTGCGGGTCTCCCCCGAGCGCCACCATGGCTTCACGCATCGCGGCCAGGTCCACCACGCACGGCACGCCGGTGAAGTCCTGGAGCACCACCCGCCCAGGCATGAAGGGAACCTCGGTCCCCTGCTGCGGTTTCGGGGTCCACGCCGCAATGGCACGTACGTGATCTTCGGTCACGACGCCGTTGCCGCAGTGGCGCAACGCGTTCTCGAGCAGGATACGGATTGAAAACGGGAGCCGGGGTAACTCCACGATCCCGGCATCGGCGAGTGCCTGGAGTCGGAAGATGGTCGCGGGACCCTCGGGAAGATCGAGGCGCGCGTGCGCGCCGAAGGCATGACTTGTCATGGGACGAAAATAACTCGGGTGACGCGTTCCCGGCGGCGCCCGCCGTCCCCCGAGCGCTGCCACGACTCCGCCGTTATCTTACGCGCGCGTCGCGGAACCACTGGCCTCCGACCGCAGCCCTTGGCACTATGACTCAAAAAACCGTTGCCGGATCGCCTCACCTGGACGAGTTGTGCGTGAACGCCGTCCGGGTTCTTGCCATGGACGCGGTTCAGGCCGCCAATTCCGGGCACCCGGGCGCCCCGATGGGTCTTGCCCCGGCGGCCTACGTGCTGTGGACGCGGTATCTCCGGCACAACCCGGCTGACCCAACGTGGCCCGGGCGGGACCGCTTCGTGCTCTCGGCGGGGCACGCGTCCATGCTCCTCTACGCCGTGCTGCACCTGACGGGCTACGACCTCACCCTCGACGATCTCAAGGCGTTTCGGCAGTGGGACAGCCGCACGCCCGGGCACCCGGAGTTTGGCCGGACGCCCGGTGTAGAGACGACCACCGGCCCGTTGGGGCAGGGGTTCGCGAATGCGGTCGGGATGGCGATCGCGGAGGCCCACCTGGCGGCCCGCTTCGGCCGGTCTGGTGAAGACGTCGTTGGTCACCGTGTCTACTTCATCGCGAGTGACGGCGACCTCATGGAAGGCATCTCCCACGAGGCGGCCTCGCTTGCCGGACACCTGCGGCTGGGGAAGCTGGTCGGGATCTACGATGACAACCACATCAGCATCGACGGCCCGACGGCATTGTCGTTCAGTGAGGATGTCGCGGGCCGCTTTACGGCGTACGGGTGGCACGTGGTGCGCGTGGAGGACGGCAACGATCTCGATGCGCTCGACGCGGCCCTCGGGGCCGCGCGCGCCGAAGTCGAGCGCCCGTCGCTCGTGATCGTGCGGTCACACATCGGTTTTGGCAGTCCCAACAAGCAGGATTCGGCGGAAGCGCACGGTGCACCGCTCGGGGTGGAGGAAGTCCAGCTCACGAAGACCCAGCTGGGCTGGCCGTCCCAGGAGCCGTTCGACGTGCCCGCCGAGGCGCTGGCCGAGTGGCGCAAGGCGCGGGAGCGCGGCGAGGCCATGCAACTGGTCTGGCAGCAGCGGTACGATGCCTACCACAGTGCGTACCCTGAGCCGGCGGCGGAGCTCGAGCGCCGGCTGCGCGGGGATCTGCCGGCGGACTGGACGGATGTCCTGCCGGTATTCGAGCCCGGCGACAAGGGCGTGGCCACGCGCGCGGCCTCCGGCAAGGTCCTCAATGCGGTGGCGCCCGTCATTCCCGAGCTGATGGGAGGCTCCGCCGATCTGAGTCCATCCAACAACACGCTGATCAAGGGCGAGGCAGACTTCTCCGCGGCTGATCGTACCGCGCGCAACCTGCGCTTCGGGGTTCGGGAGCACGCCATGGGCGGGATCCTGAACGGCATGGCCCTCCACGGCGGCATCATGCCATACGGCGGCACGTTCCTCGTCTTTTCTGATTACATGCGCCCGTCGATCCGTCTGGCGGCGATGATGGATCGGCATGTGATCTACGTGTTCACGCACGACTCCATCGGTCTTGGCGAAGACGGCCCGACGCACCAGCCCATCGAGATGCTGGCCACGCTGCGGACCATCCCGGGGCTCGTGGTGTTGCGACCCGCCGATGCCAACGAGACGAGCTGGGCGTGGCGCATCGCGATTGAGCGACGGGACGGGCCGGTGGCGCTGGTCTTCACCCGGCAGGGCGTCCCCGTACTCGACCGTACCGCGCTGGGGAGCGCGGCGGGGGTTCGACAGGGCGGCTACGTGCTCTCCGACCCACCCAAGGGGAAGCCTGAGGCCGTGCTGCTGGCCGCGGGCTCCGAGGTCCACATCGCGCTGGAGGCCGCCCGGGCACTCGGTGGGGAAGGGAAGCGCGTGCGGGTCGTGAGCATGCCGAGTCTGGAGCTGTTCGCCGCCCAGCCGGCGGAGTACCGTGAATCGGTCCTGCCGAGCGGCATTACCGCGCGCGTGGCAGTCGAAGCCGCGCACCCGCAGCCGTGGTGGCGGTGGGTCGGGGACGCCGGGGATGTGGTGGGCCTCGACCACTTTGGCGCCTCGGCTCCCTACCAGCGCCTGTATCAGGAATTCGGGATCACCGCCGAGGTCGTGGCCGACCGCGTGCGAGCGAGGCTCGGCTGACGCATGGTGGATCCGCAGTGCAGGTGGATGGCGACCGCGGGGCGCTACGAGGCGTTCGGGCGACCGACGCTCCATATCGGGGATCTGACGGCGTTGGAGCAGGAGTTGACGGGATGAGTGACTCCCATGTGGAGGCAAAGCGGCGCGCGGCAGTGCAAGCGGTCGACCGCGTCGAGTCCGGGATGGTCGTTGGGCTCGGGACCGGCTCGACCGCGCGGTTCGTGGTCGAAGAGATCGCCTGGCGGCTGCGGGCGGGCGACCTCGGGCGCATCGTCGGCATTCCCACGTCCCTCGCCACGCAACGCCAGGCCGAAGCGCTGGACGTTCCGCTCGGCACGCTCGAGGAGTACCCCACGGTGGACCTCACCATCGACGGCGCGGACGAGGTGGATCCGGACGGGCAGCTGATCAAGGGGCTCGGTGGGGCGTTGCTGCGCGAGAAGATGGTCGCGACGGCCTCGCGTCGGGTCGTGATCGTGGTGGACGAATCGAAACTCGTGGAGCGGCTTGGAACGCGAGTGCCGGTCCCGGTCGAGGTCGTCACGTTCGCCGCCGGTGCCCACGCCGCGGCCATCCGGGCGCTCGGGGCCGAGCCGGAATTGCGGCGGACCGAGAGCGGGGACCTGTTCCTGTCGGACGAAGGCCACTACATCCTCGACTGCCGGTTCCCGCAGGGGGTGGCCGATCCGCACGCCGTGCACGCCGTGCTGCGCGCCCGTCCCGGCGTCGTCGAAACGGGGCTGTTCCTCGACCTGCGGCCCGAGGTGGTCGTCGGCCGCACCGGCTGACGGCCGTGCACCGGTCGGTCCTCTCGCTGATCGCGCTCCTCGCGGCATCGGGCGGCCAACCGCTCGCGGGACAGGGCGCCCCGGCCGGAGGTCGCGTGCTCGACCTCCTCTCCGGGCGCCCGCTGGCCGGCGCCGTGGTGACGGTCGAGGGCACCCCGCTCCGTGCCACCACCGCCGCCGACGGCACGTTCCGGTTCACGGACGTTCCACCCGGAGTGTGGCGGTTCCAAGCGGCCGCCATCGGCTATCGCCCCGCGGTGCGCAGTGACGTGGTGGTGGCGCCGGGACGAAACCCCGACATCCTTCTGCGGCTCGAACCGCTCCCCGTGGAGCTGGCGGGCATCGTCGTCGAACCCGAGTACTTCGAGCAGATGCCGAGTGCGGCGACCAGCACGCAAGCGCTCAGCTACGAAGAGATCCGGCGCTTGCCGGGCGGGCTCGAAGACATCGCACGCGCCGTTGCCGCGCAGCCCGGCGTGGTGCAGGTGGGTGAGGGTCGGAACGACCTGATCGTGCGGGGCGGGGCGCCGTCGGAGAATCTGTATCTGATCGACGGGATCGAGGTCGAGAACATCAATCACTTCGGCACGCAGGGGGCAACGGGCGGCCCGCTCAGCTTCGTCAATCTCGACTTCGTTCGGGATGTCACGTTCTCGACGGGCGGGTTCGGCGCGCGCTACGGCGACCGTCTGTCGTCGGTGCTCGGCATCGATCTCAAGGACGGCCGGAGCGACCGCGTGGGCGGGCGCGCGACCCTCGCGTCGTCGCAGGTCGGTCTCGACGTCGAAGGACCGGTCGGCGACGCCGGGTCGTTCCTGCTCTCCGCACGCCGGAGCTATCTCGATCTGGTGTTCCGGGCCGCGGGCTTCGGGTTCGTGCCGGCGTACTGGGATGTGCTCGGGAAGTGGACGTTTCGGCCGACCGCGCTGGAC